>CAIZMV010000084.1 GCA_903934195.1 uncultured Acidimicrobiaceae bacterium
GTATGAACGCACTTCATTGATTGCTTCATCAGACAATGAAATGGAGTCGGTACGCATGTACGTAATGAATCCGCGTTCGTACAAACTTTGTGCTGCGCTCATAACTTGACGGCTAGACAAACGCAATTTACGGCCAGCCTCTTGTTGCAAGGTACTGGTGGTAAACGGAGGCTTTGGTGACGAACGGTATGGCTTTTCATCAACTGTGCGAACAACAAGATCTACGTTGGCAAGGCCCGCTGTAATTTCAGAGCCGCGTGCTGCAGTAAGAATGGTGACGTCTGGGTTGACAACACCTTGTTCTGAAAAATCTTTACCGGTTGCAATACGAGTGCCGTTGACTGAAAGCAATTTTGCAGTGAACGACGGAGTGGTATCCGTGACAGCTTCAAGAGAGAAGTAGTCAGCTGAAATGAAATTGATGCGCTGCCATTCGCGCTCTACGATGAGGCGAAGCGCTGGGCTTTGCACGCGACCCGCTGACAGCCCACGGTTAACACGACGCCACAACACGGGCGACACTTCGTAACCGAATAAGCGGTCGAGGATGCGACGAGTTTCTGCGGCGTCAACAAGTGGTTGATCAAGTTCGCGTGGGTTCGCGACTGCTTCCTGAATGGACTTCGCATTGATTTCGTGGAACACCATGCGGTGCACAGGGACCTTGGGCTTCAGGTGTTGCAGCAGATGCCAGGAGATTGATTCGCCTTCTCTGTCTTCGTCCGTTGCTAGATATAAGGCATCAGATGACTTCAGGAGGTCTTTGAGTTCTTTGACAACAGTGCGGCCGCGCTCGGTGAGCTCATAAGTAGGTGCGAATCCGTTGTCGACATCGACTGCCATTCCCTTGCTTGGGAGGTCGGCAATATGGCCTACTGAAGCGCGGACATTGAACTCCGACCCGAGGTATTGGGAGATCGTTTTTGCCTTTGCGGGGGACTCAACTATTACGAGAAACTTGGCCATATCTTTTTCAGGGCTATGTGATTTGCTACCCCCTTGTCAAGGCAATAGGCGCAAACCCTTATTTCATCAGGGTATCGGGACCGGCTTCGTGTGGTGCTTGCCTTCGACGTTGATCTTTGGCAGCAGGCGGTCAAGCCAGGCCGGCATCCACCAGTTGCGGGCGCCGAGAAGCTCCATGGTGGCTGGCACGAGGACCATTCGAACGATGGTTGCGTCAATGAAAACAGCCACAGCCATGCCGAGGCCAAAAAGCTTCAATTGGCGGTCATTGGCAAGGACAAAGGCCCCAAAAACACAAACCATGATGAGTGCTGCAGCGGTGATTACTCGGGCCGTTGCAGCAACTCCGTCGGCCACCGCGGTGGCGTTGTCGCCAGTGCGATTGAACTCTTCCTTCATGCGTGACAGCAAGAACACTTCATAGTCCATTGACAAACCAAACACGATGGCAAAGAGGAACATTGGTGCCCACGCTTCGATGGGACCAGCCTTACCAACGCCAATCAAGCTTGCGCCCCAACCCCATTGGAACACGGCGACAATGACGCCGTATGCAGCGCCAACTGACAACAAGTTCATGAGAACTGCCTTGATAGGAACGAGCACACTGCGGAACACTGCCATAAGAAGAAGAAATGACACGAGGAGCACGATGCCGATGAGGTACGGCAACCGCTTTCCCAGATAATCAGAGAAGTCAACAGATGCTGCCGTGAAACCACCAACTCGTGCTTCAACACCAGTTGAAGGAATGACGGTATTACGAAGATTGTGAACCAAGTTTGACGTTGCTTCGTCTTGAGGAGCTGTTGTGGGATATGCCATCACAAGAGCAACGGTGTCGCTCTTCATAGGTGCAACACCTGCAAAAGCCATTCCTGGTGTGGTGCTGAGGGTGCCTGCAAACTTTGCTAACGCATCTTTATTCGTCACGGTGTCGCCAGTGACCACGATGTACAGCGGGCCGTTGAAGCCAGGACCAAAACCTTCACTCATCATGTCGTATGCCTTACGTACGTCTGATGACTTTGGATCATTTCCATCGTCACCAAACCCCAGACGAATAGAAAACATAGGAATTGCAAGAATTATGAGAAAGAGAGATGCAGCAACAAATGAAATCCATGGTCTGTGTTGTACGACTCGACTCCAACGCCACCAGATTGTGTTTTGATGGTCATTTTGTGCACGGTGCGGAATTGCTGTGCGCAGTGACGGGACAATAAGACGGGCAAGTTGGCCGAGAATCGCAAGTGCAATACCGATGAGGAAGATTGCAATGCTCTTTGCAAAAACAGAAACAAAACCAGCAGCAACAAAGGCTGTGAGAGACACAACTGCAGCGCGCGAGGTTGTGTCAATGCGGCTACCCACCATGGCCAGCAGTGCTGGCAGCAAGGTGACAGACGCGATAATCATGACTGCAACACCGATTGCCATGCCAACTGCGAGTCCGTTTACAAAAGACAAACCAATTGCAAGTAAGCCGAGAAGAGCAACAATGACTGTTATTCCTGCAAAGACAACTGCCCGGCCTGAAGTATCAATTGCTTCGATAATGGATTCTTCGACTGTTAACCCATCATGTAATGCCTCACGGAATCGCGTGACAATAAACAGTGCGTAGTCAATACCGACACCCAGTCCAATCATGCCGACCATTGACGTCACTGCATCAGGCATGGACATGAAGTTGCTGACGATACCCACGATGGAGGAAGCAACGATGAGGCCGATCAACGCGATACCGATTGGCAGACCCATTGCAATGATGGA
>CAIZMV010000085.1 GCA_903934195.1 uncultured Acidimicrobiaceae bacterium
ACATTGAAAAAGCTGCATGCCCAGGTGAAGGTGCATGCGGCGGAATGTTCACTGCAAACACCATGTCTTCAATTGCTGAAGCATTGGGCATGAGTCTTCCCGGAAGTGCATCTGCACCTGCAATTGATACCAGCCGTGAAGGTGACGCTCATCGCGCCGGTGAAGCGGTTGTAAATATGTTGCGTCTTGGCATTCGTCCTCGCGACATCATGACAAAGAAGGCTTTTGAAAACGCCATTGCTGTTACGAACGCATTCGGCGGAAGCACCAATGCTGTCTTGCACCTTCTTGCTATTGCAAACGAAGCAGGCGTAGCGCTTGATCTTGACGACTTCAACAGAATCGCCGACAAAGTGCCGCACATAGCTGACACAAAGCCAGGCGGCAAGTACCACATGTCAGACATTCACCGCATCGGTGGCGTTCCTGTTCTTATGAAGCATCTTCTTGATGCTGGTTTGTTGCACGGCGACGTGATGACATGCACCGGAAAGACCATGGCTGAGAACTTGGCTGAGATCAATCCGCCTGCACCAGACGGCGATGTTATTCATCCGCTCAGCAACCCAATTCACACTGAAGGCGGAATCAACATTCTTACTGGCTCGCTTGCGCCAAAGGGTTCTGTTGTAAAAGTTGCCGGCCTCAGCAAAGAGCAAATGCAATTCGAAGGTCCGGCACGCGTGTTCGACGGTGAAGACGGCGCAATGAATGCAATCATGACTGGCACCATTAATCATGGTGACGTGATTGTGATTCGTTACGAAGGCCCGAAGGGTGGCCCAGGTATGCGCGAAATGCTCGCAATTACGGGCGCGCTCAAAGGTGCGGGCCTTGGTTCAACAGTGGCACTCATTACTGATGGCCGTTTCTCTGGCGGTACTTGGGGCTTCTGCATCGGACACGTTGCGCCAGAAGCAACTGACGGCGGCCCCATTGCATTCGTGCGCGAAGGCGACCTGATTCGTGTTGACGTACCAACAAAATCTCTTGACCTTTTGGTCAGTGAGAAAGAACTGAAGAAGCGTCGTAAGGGCTGGGTTCCAAACCCACCTCGTTACACAACAGGTGTACTGGCAAAGTTCGCAAAGCTTGTACAAGGCGCTGAAACCGGCGCCATCACAAACCCAACGATGTAGTTATGTAGTTGCGCGGCGCGCAACTACAGCACGCCAACCGAACATGGTGATTCCTAAGAAGACCGTGGCGACGATGACAAATGCAGCGGCAGTGCCACGATTGAAAACCATGTTGCGCAGCAACATGCCCATTATCACTGTGTATCCCCACACCATGTACGGGTTCGGGTCTTGGCGGTTCTTGCGCTGCAAGAGCGGCGCAAGATGAGTCAGTGACATTGCAATCCAGAACGGTGCAGCAACAAACAAGATGCCAGTAACACCAGTGTCTGTTTTGTGATTACGCGTACCAATGACGACCATTAGCAAAATACATAATGCGTCAAATGCAAATGCCCGAAGCGCAGTGCGACTCATGGTTGATTAATCAACGTCGTCGTAATACTCACGACCAAGGTGCGTGATCTGGTCTTCGTTCATTAGCCAACGCAACGTGTTGTGCAG
>CAIZMV010000086.1 GCA_903934195.1 uncultured Acidimicrobiaceae bacterium
GGAATGGGTAGAAACAACAGGCAGCACACTCGAAGAAGCCAAGGAAGCCGCGCTCGACCAATTGGGCGTTGCAGAAGACGATGCTGAATTCGAAATTGTTGACGAACCAAAGGCAGGCCTTTTCGGCCGTACCCGCGGCGAGGCTCGCGTGCGTGCACGCGTTCGTCCGGCAACGCCACGCGGAAAGACCGAGCGTCGCCCCCGCAAGCAAGCAGCCGAGAAGTCATCAGAGCCACGCGAACAGCGCCCCCGCAAGGAAAATGCTGAGCGCGGAGAGCGTCGTGAGCGCGCGCCACGCGAGGATCGCCCACAACGCGAGCCACGTGAGCCGCGCGAAAAGATTGAAGTTGATCCCGAAGAAGTGGGCAAGGCAGCAGCTGAGTTCCTCAACGGTCTCGTAACAGCCTTTGGTACCACGGGTTCTGTAAAGGTCAGCCGCGTTGAAGAAGAGATCGAAGTACTGGTCGACGGATCAGAGCTTGGGCTCATGGTCGGACCTGGCGGCGCAACACTGCTCGCCATCCAAGACCTCACGCGTGTAGCTAGCCAGCGTCGCCTTGGCGACCAGGACACTCGCCTTCGTATCGACATTGCGGGTTACCGCGAGCGTCGCCGCGAAGCACTCAGTCGCTTTGCCCAAAAGGTTGCAACTGAAGTGAAGGAAACTGGTTCACCACGCATGCTTGAGCCAATGTCATCAGCAGATCGCAAGATCGTCCATGACACCCTTATGGAATTTGAAGGCGTCGTAACCCGCTCTGAGGGTGAAGATCCTCGCCGCCGGGTGGTTGTAGAACCAGCTGAATAAGCACTCTTTATTGTGATGGGCCCGCCGTATGGCGGGCCTTTTGCATATATGGCACTACATTCATGACGTGCCAGAACCCCGCAGTCTTGAAGATGTCCTAGGGACAGCCCAGCGCCTCGGCACCCTTGGCTCACTGCCAATCCCTGATGTCATTGCACATTCGCGCCAGTTTGTTGACGCCCTTGTAGGCATCACCGGGTCAGTGATGGATATCGGAACCGGCGCCGGAGTGCCGGGTCTCATCATCGCTGTAGACCGCCCCGACCTGGCCTTGGTACTGACTGATCGACGCGAAGCCCGGATGGACGCACTTGCCCGCGGGGTCACCGCAATGGGAATTCGTGACCGAGTGAAGGTGCTCACGGCCGACGTGGCGGTACTTGGCCAGAGCCCCGAGCACGCCGCGAAGTACGACGCGGTGGTCTGTCGAGGGTTCGCCTCACCCGAGGTCACGGCCACCCTCGCGCGACCCCTCCTAAAAAACGGAGGGACGTTAATCGTGTCCGAACCCCCCGTTTTGGACCCCTCCAGATGGCCGGTCGACCTCCTGAATCGGCTCGGTTTTGACCCCCCCGAATACCGCCCAGGCGTGGTGTGCATCACGGCAAACCCTTGAGTTACTAGGTTGAGGGTTTGTGTCACGTGAAACAATCGCCAGACCAAAAACCTTCAGATGTTTCACGTGAAACATTCTGAGAACTCCCCGCCCGAGGGTCATGTTTCACGTGAAACATCAGGCAACATCCACCCGTTGTCCACAGGGGGCACCTACACTTGCAGTGTCCACCCCAACACCACAGAGCAAGGAGACACCCCTTCGTGAGCGATTCAGACACCACTGTCCTTGCCATCTCCCTGCAGAAGGGCGGCGTCGGCAAGACCACGACCGCTATCAACTTAGGGGCAGCTCTCGCTGAGCTGGGCTTTCGTACCCTGATCATTGACCTCGACCCCCAGGGCAACGCTTCGTCTGGACTTGGCGTGCGCCCGCCAGAAGACGCACCAACTATTGCCGAAGTGCTGCGCCGTGAAGAAACCCTGGACAGCATTATTGAGCCCACCGCGGAAAAGAACCTGTTTGTTGCGCCTGCGCCTACGGGCCAAGCACTTGCAGAAGTTGAAGCCCAGCTTGTGGCCGAGATGTTCCCGCAGCCTCGATTAAAAGACGCCATTGATGCGTGCCGTGCCGACTGGGACTATGTACTTCTTGATTGCCCACCAACACTTGGTCGCCTCACGGTGAATGCGTTCATGGCCGCCGACGCAATTCTTGCGCCGGTGCAATGCCAGTACTTCGCACTAGAAGGCCTACGTGATCTCAGTGAAGTGGTGAAGCAAGTGCAACAGGCACTGAACCCAACTCTTGAAATAGCCCACTATTTATTGACTATGTCAGAAGGTAGTAAGAAGTTGTCATCTGAAGTCGAAGCAGAATTACGTTCTGCATATGGCGACAAAGTCTTTCGCAGTTCAATTCCGTACAACGTGAAGTTGGCAGAAGCCCCGTCAATGGAACGGTCGGTTTTGAAGCACGCCAGTACCTCAAAAGGTGCAAAGGCATACCGCGAGGTAGCAAAGGAGTTGAGCCATGGTCGAACGCCGAAAGCTAGGTAAGGGACTTTCTACTCTCATCCCAACGACGAGACAAGACGCACCGACCCCCGCAACAACAGCACCCGCTTCAACTGCAAAGCCTGCAGCGCCGCGTGAAGAATTGCCGGCATCTGCATTGCGTGATGTGCCGACATCATCTATCGAGCCGAACCCACATCAGCCGCGTGTTCACTTCGATGAAGATTCTCTGAGCGATTTGGCAAAGTCGATAAAAGAAATTGGCATCTTGCAGCCATTGCTTGTGCGCGAGATGTCACCTGGCAAATTCCAACTGATTGCAGGCGAGCGTCGATGGCGTGCAGCACAGAAGGCCAAGCTGTCTGTAGTCCCGGTCGTTGTTCGCGAGATCAACGAATTGGGTTCAGTAGAACAAGCACTGGTTGAGAACCTTCACCGCCAAGACCTCACGGCGCTTGAAGAAGCATCTGCCTACCAGCAACTTTCTGAAGATTTTTCAATGACACACGAGCAGATTGCAAAACGTGTTGGCAAGAGCCGCGCTGCAATTACCAATGCATTGCGCTTGTTGTCACTGCCTGCAGCAGTGCAGGGCTATTTGGCAGATGGCCGCCTGACAGCCGGCCACGCCAGAGCGTTGTTGGCGAGCACTTCAAGTTCTGTGATGGAAGAACTTGCAGCACTTGCTGTGAAGGACGGCTGGTCAGTACGAGCAACTGAAGATGCAGTGAAAAATGGAGTTCCCGGAGTCGATAAGCCAAAACCAGCAACAGGTGGGGGAACAACGACATTGCGTCCAGCTGGCTTGTTGGAACTGGAAAACCTCTTGGCTGAGTTCCTTGATACGAAAGTCAGCGTGTCAATGGCTGGCAAACGGGGACGGATCAGCATTGAGTTTGCAGATCTCATCGATCTTGAGCGTATTTATCGCCACATGACTGATTAATCAGCTAGTTCTGATTGCAAATACCAACGGTGTAGTTATCCACACCGCTATCACCCTCAACTGTGGGTAGAGACTTCACTGTTACGCACAGTTGTGGATTGCCTGTGGATAACTAGATCTCGTGAAGCGGATCTTCGCGCCAGGCATCAAAAGCATCAGTTACAGCCAACGCAATCGAACTGGTGGTCAACGCCACCATGTCAACTGGGCCCATCGAGCACAAAATCGCAGGCATTCGCGTTTCGCGAAGCACCGGATGACGAATTCCGATGACTCGCACCGATAATTCGGGCACGCGTGATGTGATTGCGGCTGCAACACGCAACGCAAGATTGCGTCCACCGACACTGACAAACGTTGGCACTTCATAAAAGTAAATATTGCAACCATCATCGTTCGACACTTCACACCCGATGTACACATCTGCAACAAATTGATTAGCAGCTTGTGCTTGTGACGATGCATCTGCATCAACAGATGTTGCAAGAGGATGCGTTTGTTTTGCGCGACGAAGAATTGCATGTGCAAGTTGCGCACCACCAGTGAAGTACCCAACAACTAGTCGCGCATCATCGCGCGCATCAGTATTGCCTAAATCAATAGATTCGCGCACGGCGGCAACGCCAGGACCAGCGCCGGACTGCGAACCCATCTGCTTCAAAAAGTCAATGAATTCAGGGCTACAGATACCATTTGCAGTGATTCCCATATTGCGCTGAAACTCTGAAACAGCTTCAACCGCTTTCTGGCCGTAGATGCCATCAACACGACCACAGTTGAAACCAAGACGGTTCAGTTGCGTTTGTAATTCGGCAACGTCATCACCGCGAATGTTTGGTATGCGAAGAAACAACAAACGTTCTCCCAACGTCCACGATGTTTCAATAAGCGCTGACCATGTTTGTTCGTCGCATTCACCTGTTGCAGGCATGCCGTACGAATCTTGAAATGCCAAAACAGCACTGTGCGTGCGCGCACAGAAGTTGGAATCTTCAGCAGAGCCGGGAGCAAGAAAACCTGCAGCCGAGAGTCGACGTTGTAGATCATGCACCGCTGGTCCGCGGTGACCTGGGGCTATTGGGAAGCCGGAAGAAATTTGGAAAGCTCCTCGAGCATGCGGCCCTTTGGCATCGCTCCAACAATTTTCGTCTTGATCTCACCCTTGTCGAACAACAACATGGTGGGAATGCTCATGACGTTGAAACGACCAGCGATATCGCCGTAGTCATCAACGTTGAGCTTTGCGATGGTGATTTGGCTTGGCATCTCAGCACCGATTTGATCGAGGATGGGCGCAATTTGCTTGCACGGTCCGCACCATTCGGCCCAAAAGTCAACCAAAATCGGTGTATCTGAACTGTTGATTACCTCATCAAATGTGGCACTAGTAAGTGTGATAGCCATAGCCAAACCTCTCGTCGGTTCCTATGTTACTGCCGCAATGTTTAGTGAGGGCGATACGTGCC
>CAIZMV010000087.1 GCA_903934195.1 uncultured Acidimicrobiaceae bacterium
AGTTGTCGTATCGCGGGCGACCGGCGCCTTCACGGTACAGGTCAGACCATCTTCAAGCCTGCGCTGAAAATTTTCTTTGGCTTCATGGCCACAATTTGGGCCGCTAATGCATGAAAAGCAGCCCCGGCCTCTGACTCGGGAGCGATAGCGGCGATTGGATGACCATCGTCTCCCCCTTCGCGCAATTGCGTGACAAGAGGAATCTGAGCCAAAAGTGGCACTTCAAGTTCAGCAGCAAGGTCTGCACCGCCGCCAGAACCAAACAATTCGTAACGCTTGCCATCATCACCGGTGAACCATGACATGTTCTCAATAACTCCACGAACTGTGAGATTCACTTTCTTTGCCATTGCAGCAGACAAGCGTGCAACTTTCTGTGCAGCTTCTTGTGGTGTTGTCACAACAAACACTTCTCCACGCGGCAAGTACTGGCTAAGGCTTAACGCAATGTCGCCCGTGCCTGGCGGCATATCGATCAACAAGTAATCAGGTTCATCCCAGAACACGTCAGTGAGAAATTGTTCAAGCGCTTTGTGCAACATTGGTCCGCGCCAAATAACTGCTTCACCTTCAGGCACAAAATACCCAATAGAAATGCAACGAACTCCGTAGTTCTCCGGAGGCAACAACATGCCGTCGATGACAACTGGGTCGCGCTCGGCACCAAGCATTCGCGGAATGGAATAGCCGTAAATGTCTGCGTCGACAATTCCGACAGTGTGACCACTTGCGGCAAGTGCAACTGCAAGGTTCGTCGTGACGCTGCTTTTTCCTACGCCACCTTTTCCTGAAGAAATCAACAACACGCGAGTAGTGGAATCTTTTGCTGCAAACGGCACCGCGCGACCTTCAGCGTGTCCGTGCGCTTGGCTGCTGCCAGCAGTAGCGCCTGGCGTGCCATTCAGCATGGTGCGTACGTTCTGTCGTTGCTCATCGGTCATGACGCCAAAATTGATGCTGACGCCTGCACCAATGACAAGAGGTGTCAACGCATTCGTCACGAGATTCGTGATTTCATTGCGCATCGGGCATCCGGCAACGGTCAAAGTGATCGTGAGAGACACGCCTTGGCTTGAGACTGCAATGTCGTGCACCATGTCAAGGTCAACGATTGAACGGTGCAATTCGGGGTCTTCGACGGGGCGAAGGGCCTCGATAACTTGGTCAATTGTTGCTGTGGGCATGGGGACTCCGATGGATGGGGGATTTTGCACTACGGCCATAGGTACAATACCTGCGTGTCCGACATGACCACCACCCACGTCATGACTCCGAAGGCTTTTACTGCCACGGTGTCTGCCATGACCTCAGCTTTTGGCGACCCTACGAGGCGCGCCATCTACCTGTTTGCTCGTGAAGAGGGCGACGGAGTCACAGCCACACAGGTTTCTGACAAATTTGAATTGCACGCAAACGTTGCTCGACATCACCTCGACAAACTTGCAGCTGGCGGATATTTAGAAGTCACAATCGAACGAGCAAAGGGCCAAGGCGTTGGTCGCCCCTCAAAGCATTATCGCGTCGCAACAAAAGACAGTGAATTTGAATTCTCTGTTCGCACCGATGATCTTGTTCTCACACTTCTCGGTAAAGCACTTGCTGCGTTACCACCCGACATGGCTCACACCATTGCAGAACAAGTGGGTCGTGATTACGGCAAGGCCATGGCAACAGGTCTTACAGGTCATGATGCAGCAGTAGGTCACCGTTCATTACGTTCGGCAATTCAAGCAGTTGCTGATGCACTCACTGCACACGGATTCGCAGCACACACAGATGACAAGCACGACAAGTTGCGCATTGTCACTAGTCATTGCCCGTTCGGCGATGTAGCTATTGAACACCCAGTCATTTGCGCAGTCGAACGTGGAATGGTGAAGGGAATGCTCGGAGCCATTTACGGTGACACCGACCCAGAGACCATTGACTCAATTCCTGCAGGCGACACGCTCTGCATCACCACCGTTTAACAACGAATTAGTCGCCCCAGTGGCGCTGTTCCAAGAACGGGTCACCGTACATGTGGTACCCATTTCGTTCCCAGAAACCTGGCTTATCAGAGTTCATTACTTCAATGCCACGCAACCACTTCGGTGATTTCCAGAAATACAAATTCGGAACAAGTAAACGAACGGGGCCACCATGAATTGGTTCAATCGGTTCATTGTCGAATTCCCACACAACTAACGACTCGTCGCGTGTTGCATCTTCAAACGGAAGATTCGCTGTGTAACCATGCTCAGCATGACCCATGATGTGTGTTGCGCCAGCTTGCACACCTGCTGCCTCTAACAAATCGCGCACACGCACGCCACGCCACACGGTGTCAAACTTTGACCACTTCGTCACACAATGAATATCAGTTGTTAGGGTCACCGAAGGCAATGCGGTGAGTTGTTCGAATGTCAATACATATGGCGTATCAACTAGCCCACCAATAGTTAGGTTCCATTCACCTTGTGCATATGTGGGCACATCACCAACATGCAACACGGGAAACCGATCAGTGAGGTATTGCCCTGGTGGAAGCCGCGCGGGGTCAAAACCCTGCTCAATAACTTCATTTCGATTTCTATCAAAAAATCCCATGGGTTCATTCTGCCTCCAATAGCGTGTCCATGTGCCCATCTATTTCGTTCGCCACGCAAAAGCCGGTAGCCGATCAGCTTGGATTGGTGATGACCGAGACCGTCCACTTGTCGACAACGGCTGGGAGCAAGCCCACGCACTGGCCACTCGCCTATCAGCCCTCAACCCCAGCGTTCTGTGGTCAAGCCCATATCTTCGGTGCCAACAGACCTTGCAGCCACTTGGCGAACTCTGCGGCCTTGAGGTGGTTGTGGACTCCCGACTTGAAGAGGAATCACCGCTAGAAAAATCACTAGCGATTCTTGATGATGCCCCCGACAATGCGGTGCTGTGTAGTCACGGTGATGTCATACCCGATGCGGTGAATGGCCTCATTCGCCGCGGTATGGACGTTGCAGACATTCCTCGAGCCCTAAAGAAGGGTTCAGTGTTTGTATTGCACCGTGAGAACGGGCTGTTTGTTCGTGCTGAATACTGGGAAGCACCCAAAACGAAGTAGCTCTACTTAGCGAGCGCTTTGTCAACCTCTGCAACAATTGAATCAACGAAAGATTGCACTTCTTTCGGAGGGTTCATTGCCCTGCACGTATCCAATTGCGGTTTTGCAAGTGATGCACTGTTGAGAAAACGGAAATACACAATTCCAAGAAAACAATGAGCGTCGGGATACTGGTCATCAACTTTTTGGGCACGCATTAAGTCATTGACTGCCGTAACAAGCGCAAGCTGTTTCACATTTCCTGTTGCTGCTCGCGCAGTCAGTGCAAGAATCCACGACCGATATGTGAGTGCCTCAGGGTTGTCTGGTTCTAGTTTCAGAACTTGCGTATACAACTCGATTGCTTTACCTGGGTCTGAGAAATTCAATTGCCGTGCAGTGGCTAACAACCCAGACGTGCTCTGCTCGATAGCGCCCGAAGCGCTTTGGCCTGGCAGTCGCTGACCAGATTGACGTGCAACCCAAATGCCAGCCCCTGCTGCTACTGCAATGACACAGAGAACAACAAGAATTCGACGCAACCAACCTCGTTGTACCGCAGGTGCTGCAGCTTCAATGCCCTTTAGTTCGCGAGTAATGGCAGCCGTTCGCGCAATGTAACCATCGCGCAATGCCGCATAATCTGCATCATCAATGTCGCCAGCTTCACGTTCGTTGTCCAGGTCACGCAATGAACGCAATAAGAATTGTTGCTCGTGACGAAGGTCGTCAGACATCAGACATTGTCCTCATCAGATGGGTCTTCAGCGAGCAGTTGTTCTACAAGTGCCACATCATCTGATGATGCTTCACCACTGTTGTCGCGTCGCCAACGACGAAAGGCGGCCCATAAACCGGCAACGGCACACACGAGAACTGCAATCGGCATGATCCAGACAAGCGAGTCAACACCGGTAGCACGGGGCACAAGGAGAACTTGTGCCTTGAACGTATTGGCAATTGACCCGATGATCTCATCATCGGTCATCGTGCCTGCACGCACTTCGCGCGCAACCTGATTACGAATAGCTTCAGCAGCTGATGCACGCGAAACGTACACACTTTCGCCGTCGCACGTTGGGCACGCAATATGTTTCGTAATCGAATCGATTCGGTCCGACTGAGTAAGTGGACCATTGTCGCGAGTGGTTCCCACAGTGAGCAATGCAACAACAATCAGACCCATCAGCATCCACACAGGCCATGACTTCAGGCGTTTCATTGTCCACCCGCAAACTGAGACTTCAAGTCGTTAAGACGAGTAGTGAGAAAACCTTTTGTCAGCGCACCCATGATGCGTAAGCGAACAAATCCGTTCGGATCAATAACCCATGACTCAGGAACCTTTGCCACACCAAACGCAACAGAAACAGCACCGTCGTCGTCACGAACAACAGGCCAGTCGCCTCCATTGGTATCAAAGAACGCTTGTACAGGCCCATCGGAATCATCATTGACAACGGTGTACAACTCAACAGGATTGTCTGATGACTTTTGTTCGTTAGCAAAATCAACCAAGAACGGATGTTCCTGCCGACATGGAACACAGGTGGAGTTAAAGAAGTTCAACACAACCCAACTGCCTTTACGACGTGCCAAATCAAATGTTCCGCCACCGATTGTGGTTGATTTCACCACAGGAGCCGGCTGTCCCAACAAAGGTGACGATGCTGACTCTGAATCCCCTGGCTTTGCCATTGCAAGAACAACAAGGAACGCAAGCAACAAAACACCAGCACCACCAGCGATGTATCGAATACTCTTTCCACGATTCACGCAGACGCCTCGCTAGGTACAGGAGCTGATGTTGCATCCGTTGGTTTGCGACGACGACCTGGAAATGCGGACAACAAAGTGCCGATACCCATCAGGCCTCCACCAATCCACAGCCACATCACCATGGGCTTGATAAACACTTTGATCTTTACGCTGTTACTAGACACCTTTATGGGCGGCTCCACTGTGAGGTAGATATCTTTCACAAATGACGACTTCACAGACGGCGTACCAATGTTTGTTCCCATTGACTTGAATTTCGTAATGGCTGGCGCGTAACTCTTTCCACCATCTATCCGAATAAGAGCTGCTACCACAGTGCTGCGATCATCAGATTCAGTTTTGAATCCGGTGAGTTCAAACGTATGACCATCAAAAGTTGCAACGACACCTTGTTTTAACAACAACTCTTGGCTGTGTGTGTAACTGTTTGAAGCAGCAAGTGCAACTGCAATCAGAATTACTCCGATATGTACAACCATGCCGCCATTTGCACGTCCAACTAATCCGCGCAAGCCCTGTCGACGTGTAGCAAGAACTAGTTGTCGTAGCGCTGCGCCACCAGCAAATCCGCCGAGTGTGAAAGTTAATAGTGGAGCAAGCCCCGTAGCGCCTACGCCAACACTGAATGCGAGAGCAGCAATGCCGCCCCATGCAGGCCAGAACAAGCGAGTCGATAACAGTTCTCCGGATGCCTTTCGCCACGGCAGTACCGGAGCAATGCACATGAGAAACAACAATGTCAATCCGACCGGTACAGCCAACTTGTCAAAGAAGGGTTCACCCACTACTAACTGACGATTCTGCAACGCCTCAATGATTAGTGGAAATACTGTTCCTAGCAAAACAACAAAAGCGAACACACTGAAGATCACATTGTTCGCAAGAAATGCACCTTCACGCGACAGAGGCGAATCGATGGTGCCAGGAGAATGGAGTTTTTCTCCTCGCCAACCAATTAAGCCAACAGACACAACCACGATGATTGCAAAGAAGCTCAGAAGATACGGCCCGATATTCGACTCACTAAATGCGTGCACACTGTTCAAAACACCTGAACGAGTCAGGAATGTTCCAAGAATCGTGAGGCTGAATGTCGATACGAGCAATGACAAGTTCCATACGCGCAACATTCCGCGGCGCTCTTGCACCAAGACTGAGTGAATGTATGCGGTGCCTGTGAGCCACGGAATAAATGAAGCGTTCTCAACTGGGTCCCACGCCCACACGCCGCTCCAACCCAACACCTCGTAGCTCCACCAAGAACCAAGAATGATGCCGAGCGTCAAGAAGCCCCAAGAGAACAATGCCCAACGTCGGGTTTCTACAAGCCAGCCTTCACCAACGCGACCAGTTATCAATGCACCAATTGCAAAAGCGAATGGCACTGTCATGCCGACATATCCGAGATACAAGATTGGCGGGTGAAACACCACGAGAATGTGGTTCTGCAACAGCGGGTTTGGTCCTGGCCCGTCAAGCACTCCAGGTGCACCAGCCGCAAACGGATTCGCTGGACCCAAGGTCAAGATGAAGAAAAAGATGCCAACAAAAAACATTGTTGCAAGAGCCCAACCCACCATTGGGTCTGTAATGCGGTCACGGTACTTAAAGACAATTCCGCTTGTTAAGCAAGTGAGCACAAGCAACCACAACAGAATTGAACCTTCAAGCGCGCTCCACACGGCCGTGAAGTTGTACAACGCAGGAGTACTTTTCGAGCCGACTTTTTGAATGTATGCAAGCGAGAAATCGCGGGTAATCATTGCCCATTCCATTGCAGCAAATGCCGCGATGGCAGAAACACACGACAAAGTGGCGAAACGTGGAACCAGTCGCAGCACTTTCTCGTCTTCGTTACGCGTGCCCATAACGGCCGCAATCAATCCGAAGAATGCAGCTATCAGCCCAACGAGAAGAGCTGCACGTCCGAGCGGGCCCGCTAGCCCTTCAACACCGAGCATGCAGCTGCCTCTTTATTTGACTCATCAATTCTCGTGGCGTTCTTTTCAACATATTGATTTGAATGCTTTACTTCGATGCGATCGCTTTCAAAAACACCATCAACTATTCGGCCGTGCGCAATGATGGGAATGCATTCCTGAAAAACACCGCCAGGGTCCCCCGAATATGCGACCTGTAATGACTTCTTGTTGAAGTCAAGAATAAATGTGGTGCCACCATCTGCTTGCTTAACAGAATCCTGCTCAACCACACCCTGTACACGCATACGACGTTCACCTTCGCAACCGCTACGCACACCAATTTCATCAACATTGCAGTAATAGTCAATGGCGCTAGTGAGAAATTGAGTAACAATGACTCCCCCGCCTAATAAAGCACCCACAACAATCACAATTGGCAACCAACGACGTTTGCGTGCAGGCGGCTGAGCACCCGGCTCTGTGGCTGTGCGTGGTGTTAGGTCCACGGCATTTCCTCACGGGTTGCATGCTTTGCTAATTCACGTCCACGACGAATCACCCAGAGTGCATACACGCCCACAGCAACCGCGGTTATTACCCAACTTCCAAAAATGAACGAGGCATGTTCCATGATTATTACGCTCCTGCTTCATTTCGACGAGCGGTTATGGCTACATCAAGACCACGATCAGAAAAAGCATCTTCCAACATCATCCCTCGTTGACGATGCAGTACCAGCCAAACAAACAACAGTGTGAAGGCAACTAGGCCAAGGAACAGTGAGAACAACATCAAGCCGTCTAACTCAACTTTTGCGTTGGGATTAGCAACCGATGCTTCCTGATGCAGAGAACGCCACAAGGTGACGCTGAAATGCACCAGTGGAATTTCCAAGATTGCTAAGAGCGCAAGAACTGACGAACGACGTGCGCGC
>CAIZMV010000088.1 GCA_903934195.1 uncultured Acidimicrobiaceae bacterium
ACTCGTTCCGAGATAGCGGTAAAAGAGGCGCTCATCACCGTTGAAATCAACTCGCGAACAGCCTCGCGCATGGCAACCCTGTCGCGAATTGTTGCAAGCATGTTGAAGTCATTCTGCATTGCAGTACTAGAACGCCACACGCCACCCCGTGACTCAGGGTCCATTAGGGAAACAGCGATCAAAGCATTCAGTGCATCCGTTGCGTTCGTGCGTTCGTAGGCAACTGTTAGTAATTGCGCACCAGCAGATGACAATGATTCCCGCACAACCGTGGCGTCAAAACGCTGTGAGGTTTGCTTCTTCAACTGAACAGTGAATGTGATCGTGGGATGATTCTGAAGGCCATCGCCAATTCCTGATACTGCACGCTCGAGAGAAGAATGCAGAAGTAGCGCTGGTGTTGCAAGCGCGCCTGCACACATAACGAAAAGTGATCCTTCAATTGCTTCATTGGTGGTGTGAGCCACCGTGACAACACGCTGGGCATGTTCCAGATATGTCGCCGATTCAGCAATGACAGTTACTCTGCCTTCTTCCACCAAGTGCTGTACAGCACGACCAGGGTTCCATCGCCCACCGTTCCACCACAATCTGCTGTATCGACCATTTTCAGCAAGAAGCGCAGCTCCCACCTGACCACAATCAGCGTCAGTGGCCATTCGGGTGAGGCCCCGCAGGAAAGATGGTTCTTCGCCCGTTAGTAACAAACCATTGATTGCACTTGCACCACCAAGAGCGCGGGCTTGAACGTACGGCTTGTCGTCTCCACCATCAACCAGAGTTGTCTGCACGTTGCGAGACAGTGCCTCATCGGCAAGAACATCGAAAAATGCTGGCTCGTCATCATGCGTGCTGGATGGGCCAGGTTCTACGAGAACGATGGGCTGCGTAGTCATGGAAGCGAGAGTAGAAACAACGGTGCATCCGGCTGTTCCGCCGCCAATAACAACTATTGGCAATTGTGATGCCATAACTATTTCGCCGACGAATCAGGCGAAAAGGAAGATTCAAGAGCAGATAAGTGCGCGGCGTCGTTGTAACGAACAAGCCTCCACTTACTTCCTTCGACATGAACAATCTCAGTAAGCGAAGTGTTGAGAGTGTGTAATTCGAATTTTCCAGTTTGATGCATCTGCAAAGTATGTCGCATAACAGCGTCAACTACTCCCCCATGACAAGCAACAACAATTGTTTCTCCTTCATGACGTCGAACTGTCTCTCGCAACGTGCGCACAACCCTCGTATGAAATTGGCCAACTGTTTCGCCACCAGGGAACACAATCTCATCAGGGTCTGACCAAGTGGGAGTACCAAACTTGGCCACATAGGCGTCGTATGACATTCCGTCTAAATCAGGGCCCGGATCATGTTCGCCCCAGCCAGCATCAATACCAATGGGCATTGACCCAAGAGCCGGAGCCAAGATTTGTGCAGTCTCAACAGCACGCGGAAAATTGCTAGACATCAACACAGTTGCGGCCACGTCGCGACCAGTTATTAAACGATCGCGTAATGCTTGTACCTGAAGTCGACCGAAGTCAGTAAGACCGGTACATGTACGCGACCCACCGAGAAAACGCTCTACTGTCGCGCGTGATTCACCGTGACGAATAAGGACGAGTCGAGTGTTGGACACAGCGACTTACGCCAACTTCTCGACAAATGCCTCTAATTGACGCAAGTTGCGACATTCATAGACACCATCAGTGTGAGTGCCGTATTCACCAACAATTGAGTCACCCGTGTTCCAATAAGAACGTGGTTCCGGATTCAACCAATAGACATGGCGTGCCTTTTGACGAATCTCTTTGATAACCCATGCTTGAGACGCGTGGTAGTTGTTTCGAGCATCACCAAGCAACAGAACTGTTGACTTTGGATTGATTTCTTTGCCGTACTTATCCCAGAACACTTCGAATGCGTGGCCATAGTCGGAATGGCCGTCAACCCAAATAACGTCGGCTTCAGTGTTGATGCGGTGAATAGCTTCAGAGATGTCTTCTGTCTTTTTGAAGTACTCGGTCACTTCATCAATTCCATCGATGAATACAAACGCACGAACCTTTGAGAACTGATTTGAGATCGCATACACCAGCATCAACGTGAAGCGAGCGAATGCTGCAACAGAGCCAGAAATATCGGCAATCACAATCAACTCTGGTTTGGCAGGACGTGGGTATTTGAACTTCGGTTCAGCTGGCACACCGCCATAGGCAAGGCTGTGACGAACAGTGTTGCGGAAGTCAAGAGGTCCCTTGCGGCCATGGCGACGCTTGCGCGCTAAACGGGCAGCAAGTTTGCGAGTCAATGGTTGAAGAGACTTCTTCAAGTTCTGCATCTCGTCACGACTTGCGTGCATGAACTCAACGTCTTCGGGAAGTGGCTTACGCAATGTTTTAGCCATTGCTTCTGCACCACGGTCAGCTACTAAGCGACGACGAATTTCAGCTTCGACTTCTTGTTTGAACTTTTCAATGCGGTCGTTGTATTCGTCTTTCTCAAGACGCTCTTCAAGCTTTGTGAGTTCCCCACCAACTTCTTTCTTGCTGGCCTCCATCAGTTTGTCGAGCATGCCGTCAAGATCAAGATTGCGCAAAGTGCGATACAGGTAATACGTGCCGCCTACTGGACGACCTGGCTCCATGCCTGCAAAACGTTGAACTGCTTGACGAGCCAATGCCCGCATCAGGGCTTGGTCGCCGTTCATCAGAGCATTCATAAGAATGTTCATCAGTTCTTCAGGAGTGAGCGAATCCATTCCGCCAGCACCACCATTGCCTTCGCCCTTCATCTGGGCGTCTTGCATTTGTTGCAACAAGTCGTCGATGCTGCCTTCTCCGTCACCATCAGTAATGGAGTACTCAGGGCCACGCAAACTGAAGTACACCTCAAAAACGGTCTCGAACGAACGCCAGTGAGCGTTGTTCTTCACAAGGGTTGCGCCCAGTGCGTATTTAAAGGCCTCGCGGTCCTCTAGCGGGATATGCGAGATGGCATGCATGGCGTCCAAGTTCTCGGTGAGACTCACTGGCAAGCCAGCATTTCTCAACTCGATGATGAATCCCGACAGAAGATCGAGCATGCTTCAGCGCCGATCTATTCAGTCGTCAGACAGCTCTTTGGCTGCCTTGGCGATGTCTGATTGGTACTTCAACAGAACGTGGAGAGTTTCCTTGGCCTGCTCAGCATTGACCGAATCAAGTCCGAGCAATACCAAAGTGCGTGCCCAGTCAATCGTTTCACTGACTGATGGAGCCTTCTTCAAATCGATCTGGCGGATGCTGCGAACGATGCGTGCGATTTGATC
>CAIZMV010000089.1 GCA_903934195.1 uncultured Acidimicrobiaceae bacterium
ACAGGAGTAATCATCTTGGGCAAAGTTGGCGCACCAGATCCAGATGGTGACAGTCATATCCGAACTAACAATCATGGCTACGGCTATGGAATGCGACTCTGAGGTAAAGGCCCATGGCAAAAGTTCTTGACAATCCACGTCCAACTCTCAAAGAGCGGGCAGCGAAATTAGGCAATCAAATGCAGGGAAGTCAGGCATGGAATGCAATTTTCCGACCTGGTTCAATCTTCCGTAAGGGCTACACAGACAGCCCACGTAACCGTTCATACGTCATCATGAACTCGGTGCTTTATCACTTGCACCCAGTCAAGGTAAAGCGTCACGCAGTCAAGGTCAGCTACACGTTGTGCCTTGGTGGACTTAGTTTCTTCTTGTTCATTTTGCTAACAGTTACGGGCATTTTCTTGATGTTCTTCTACCGGCCAACAGGTGCTGCAGCGTGGCAAGACATTCAAACATTGCAGACTTCTGTGACGTTCGGTCTTCTTGTTCGAAACATGCATCGATGGGGAGCACACCTCATGGTGCTTTCAACATTCCTTCACATGTCTCGCGTGTTTTATCACGGTGCATACAAAGCTCCTCGTGAATTCAACTGGGTAATTGGTGTTGTGTTGTTAACACTCACCTTGCTCCTTTCATTCACTGGTTACTTGTTGCCATGGGACCAATTAGCTCTATGGGCTGTAACCGTTGGTACCAACATGATGGGCTACACACCAGTGTTCGGATCGCAAGTGCGATTCGTATTGCTAGGTGGAGTTGAAATTGGTTCGGAAACATTGCTTCGTTGGTACGTGTTGCACGTACTTCTACTTCCATTCGTCATCGTTATCTTTATGGCCATCCACTTCTGGCGTGTTCGTAAAGACGGCGGAATTTCTGGACCTTTGTGATCGAGAGGACATCTAATGACTGAAATCCCTGAACATCTCCTAAAGCGAGCAAAAGCTGCACGCGACAAAGCGGCAGACGATGCCGCTGCACCAGCTGCAGACGCTGGTGACTCACGCATACCTGATCACTTACTCGAGCGCAGCAAAGCAGCTCGCGGAGACGGCGGTGCCGTAGCAGTCGCAGATAAAGCTTCAGCAGTTGTTACTGCAGCACCTTCAGCTGGATTGCCAGTTGGTGCTGGTCCTGGCGGACACACACAACGTTTGTTGACCGTTGTTAAGTCTGGTTCTATTCAAGAAACTAAAGCAGCACCAGTTGACAAAGTTCATACGTGGCCTCACTTGTTGGCAGTTGAATTTGTTGCAGGTCTTGCATGTACAGCGTTCTTGTTCGTCTTCTCGTGGGTTGTTAACGCACCACTTATGCACGCAGCAGACTTCAACAAAACTCCGAACCCATCAAAGGCACCGTGGTACTTCCTTGGTCTGCAGGAACTTCTCACCATGTTCCACCCGATGATTGCTGGTGTGACGCTCCCAGGAATGGGCCTTGTTGTTCTTATCTTGGCGCCATTCGTTGACAAGAACCCATCAAACAGGCCTGAAGATCGCAAGTGGATGACATCAATGTTCACCTTGTTCCTTATGTTCTGGGCAGTTCTCGTAATCATTGGTTCTTTCTTCCGCGGTCCCGGATTCAACTTCACCTTCCCATGGCGTGACGGAATCTTCTTTGAATTGTGATGAAGACAATGAATACCCCCAACAACACTGAAGCAAGGAACGAACAGTCATGAGCACCGGAATTGTCATCGCAATCGTTGTTATTGCAGCGATCATCTTTGGTCTGATTGTTGTTCTCACAACATCACGTACCTCAGAAGTTCGTGGCGCAGGCGCGCTGTCGCGTGAGACTCGTTCTCGCAACACAAAAGCAAACATTTCAGATGCCGCACCAACCGGGCGTGAAGTTGAAGCGCAAGCTTCTGTTCGTTCAACATCACTTGTCAAAGCAGCACCTGTTGAAGTGGCTCCGTGGGTTGCACCAGATGAAGAAGCACTTGGCGTCTCGCGTCGTATGTTCTTCAACCGTGCAACTGTTACCTTGCTGTCAGTCAGCGTTGGTGCCTTTGGTGCTTCAGTAGTTGGCTTTCTCTGGAAAGGTGCTGAAGGCGGTTTTGGTTCCAAGATCAATGCAGGAAAAGTTGACGATGTCATTCAATTGATTCGTCAGAACAAGGGTTTCTTGTATTTGTCAGAAGCACGTGCTTGGGTGACCGAGTATCCAAAAGATGCTCTTGGAAAAGGGCAAGCTGTTTATAGCGGTCAAGCTCCTGTGTTTACAGGAATGCAGGCAGGCATTGTCGCGTTGTATCAAAAGTGTCCTCACCTCGGATGTCGTGTTCCTGAGTGCAAGAGCTCGCAATGGTTTGAATGCCCTTGTCACGGTTCGCAGTACAACCGCGTTGGTGAAAAAAAGGGTGGACCAGCTCCACGTGGAATGGATCGTTTCGGAGTGGGCATAACAAATGGTGTTCTCACAATTGATACTGGAGCAGTTTTTGCAGGTCCGTCAATTGGTATCAATACCACTGGACAAGAAGCTGAAGGACCACACTGTGTCGGCGGAGGGCACTAATCATGATTGCATCAACTAGTACCTCTATTGCATGGGTAATTCTTCTCATCTCTCTTGCGGGTTGGGCGTTTTACGCGTTCTCTAACATCCGGTCATCACGTAAAGAAATTGGTTCAGAACAGAAACTTGCAGCGAACCGTAAGCCCTACTACGACGATGAAATTCTCGAAGGGCCGCGTCTTGAGCGTGTCCAAATTCTCGGACTTTTGTTCCTCGTCATCATCACTATCTCTTTGCCTCTCTATTGGGTTCTTGAGCCTGGTCGCACAGCTGGTGCGGAATTTGGTTTTGAAAAGCG
>CAIZMV010000090.1 GCA_903934195.1 uncultured Acidimicrobiaceae bacterium
GCTGTCATTTAGTAAACGCTAGTGGCTAAGCCACGGGGCGCAGAGGCCATCAAGGTCTCGCACTTCAATCCGATCACGATTTTCCCAGACAACTTGGTTCTGTGGGTCTGCGCGAAGCTTGAAAACGTGGAACGACATCTCGGTGGTGTCGATTGTGAGGATGCGTCCAATGAGCGGCTCGCCAAGGTCAAGGAGAACCTTGATGGTTTCGAGCGCCTGAATAGAACCAATGATTCCGGGCAGTACGCCAAGAACACCAGCTTCTGCACACGAAGGTGCAAATTCAGCCGGAGGTGGTTCTGGAACCATGTCGCGATATGTCGGCCCGCGCAATGGGTGAAACACAGACACCATTCCTTCAAAGCGAAAGATACTTCCGTGAACTACAGGAATACCCAATTTCACGCTGGCATCGTTCAACAGATAGCGGCTGGGGAAATTATCTGCACCATCAACCACGATGTCGTATTCGCTCATGATTTCCATGATGTTCTCTGCAGTCAAACGCACGTCATACGTTTTGACAGTGACATCAGGGTTCAGTTTTTCAATTGTCTGACGAGCTGAATCAACTTTGCGCTGACCAATGCGATCCATATTGTGCAAAATCTGGCGCTGCAAGTTCGATGCATCAACATCGTCCATATCAACAATGCCGAGCGTTCCAATTCCAGCTGCTGCCAAGTACAACGCGGCAGGCGATCCGAGACCACCAGCGCCAAGCATCAGTACTTTTGCGCCCAGCAGTTTTGCTTGGCCTTCAATGCCCACTTCAGGCAACAACAAATGGCGCTGATAACGATTGCGCTGATCAGCAGTCAACGTGACTGGCTGGCGCCATGAGCGTCCTTCGTCTTTCCACTTGCCGAAACCACCGGCCATTGACAACACATCGCTGTACCCAAGTTCCTGCAAAGTACGAGCGGCAAATGCGCTGCGCACTCCCCCTGCGCAATACACAACAATTGTCTGATCACGATCTAGCGCGCGTCCTTCAATTTGGGCTTCAAGATGTCCACGAGGAATGTGCACTGCGTTTTCAAGCGCACCCTCGTCGTATTCATCTGGTTCACGAACGTCAAGGACAAAGACGTTGCCAGCCTGAATACGCGCTTCGGCAGCTGCTGTGTCTATTTCGACGATTTGGGATTTGGCGTTAGCCAAGAGGTCACGAAAGGTTGCCATGACCCAAAACCCTACCGACTAAGTCAGGAATCCAGCACTAGCCACCAGGGCCTGCAAAATGGGGCTAATGCTGCCGCGCAACAGCACGTGCGCATAGCCGTCCATATGAGTCGTATCGCCGTTCACAATGACCACCTTCGCGCCACCAGCTTTGGCCCGCGGCACAACCTGATTCGCAGGGCCAACCGCCAACGTTGACCCCACAGCCAACAGCACGTCGCATCGCCCTGCTTCGTCGAACGCCCTGTCAATCACTTCAGGCACCAGAGCTTGTTCAAACAAAATGGCATCGCTCTTCACAACCCCACCGCACAATTCACAATGCGGATCTTCTTCGCCAGCAATCACGCGTTCAATGAAATACTTCATTGGTCGGCGATCTTTACATTCCCAACACCGACCAAACTTTATTGTGCCATGCACTTCCACGACATTGACCGGCTCGATACCTGAGTCCTGATGTAATCCGTCGACATTTTGTGTAATCACTGCTGACAATTTTCCAGCTCGTTGCATATGAACGAGTGCGTGGTGACCATCGTTTGGCTGTGCAGTGCCATTGAAGTTTCGTACACGACCTTCCCAAGCGACTTTGCGCACTTCAGGATCGTTTAGGTAGTAACTCAATGTAGAGGTCTTTTCCGCCAACGGATTCTTAGTCCACAGCCCATTCGGACCTCGAAAATCAGGGATGCCTGAATCAGTAGAGATACCAGCCCCGGTAAACACCACGATTCGCTCCGCGTCTTTCAGCCATTGTGAAACCTGCTCAAGGTCTGCCGCAGAGATTTGTTCATCTTTCACTGTCCATATTCTGCCCGATGCGCACACATAGAGAAGTACCAACACGAATTCGAGGAATCATGAAACCATCCACACTGCAGACGAACGGCCAGCTCGAGGTTCGCCCATGGCACGACCCCATTATCGAGACGAGTGGCTTTTCAATTGGCGACCCCTATGTCGAGATGTTCTGGCTGCCCGTCCTTGGACCAACAGCCACCTGGCTATTGCGTCGTCTCGCAACTGGACTTGAACATGAACCGAAGGGCTACATCATTGATATGAACGAATTGGCGCGCTGCATTGGGGTGGCCTGTACCGAAGGTCGCCATAATCCGTTCACACGGGCCATGCAACGCTGCATCATGTTCGGAGTCAGCCACCAAATTCCCTCTGCGCTGAATAATGCAATTGCAGTTCGCACCGTCTTGCCGCATATCTCACAACGTCACCTCATTCGGCTTCCAGAACAACTTCAGAATCTCCATCAGGATTGGTCTGTTATCACGGCATAGAGTTACGGGTATGCCAACTTTCGCGAGACTTCGAATTGGTGCAGTTCTTATCTCCATTGCTGCTGTTTTGTGCGTACCGGCCTCAGCACACGCAACACGAAAAACCAGCAATGTTGTGATTGTCGGCGACTCAGTAGCAAACGTGCTTCGCTGGGCACCCGAATCAATGAAACCTTTGTGGAGCAGCCAATACAATGCAATTCTTGAGACATGGGGTTGCCAACAAATAATCGATAAAGGGTGCAGTGCTTCTTCACAACTCAGCGCACTTGACAGAATCGTTAGTCATCGCCGAGACAACATTGATGTGTATGTAGTTGCAACGGGCTACAACGACACGGGCAATGCCTATCTCAGTGCCGCCATTAGAAAAGTTGCTCGTGAAGTGAAATCACAGGGCGCAACACTCATCTGGCTCACATACCGCGAAAACGGCAATGTTAAAATCAAGAACAGAATGTTCAATGACATTGTTCGAAAAGAGCAAAAGAAGTTGAAACTAGAACTGCTCGACTGGAACAAGATCTCCCGTAAAAATAAGCATTGGTTCTCTGGGGATTCAGTGCACATGAACCGATTCGGTGGATTGCAGTTGGCACGCCACATAAAGAAGGCACTCGATGCTCATTATGGCTACGGCGCATCGAGCACAACCTCAACCACGACAACTTCAACGATTGTGCCAACACCCTCGACAACTACAGATCCAACTACAACCACCACAGTTGTTGGGTAATAGATTGATTTCGTGAAACTACGCATCTTTACCGAACCTCAACAAGGCGCCAGCTACGCCCAACTTCTCGCAGTCGCACAACGTGCTGAACGCCTCGGCTTTGATGCATTCTTTCGTAGCGACCACTACCAAGTGATGGGTGATCATTTCTCGGGTCTGCCAGGGCCTTCTGATGCCTGGATCACACTCGCTGGAATTGCTCGTGAGACGTCCACCATTCGTCTCGGCACATTGGTGAACTCCGCAACGTTTCGTAACCCTGGCGTATTAGCAATCAGCGTTGCCAATGTCGACGACATGTCTAATGGCCGTATTGAACTGGGGCTTGGGGCTGGTTGGTACGGAATAGAGCATTCGTCATATGGCATTCCGTTTGCACCACTTGGCGAACGATTCGACATTTTGACCGAGCAACTGGCAGTCATTACTGGCCTATGGAACACGCCTAACGGAGAGCAATTCAATTACTCAGGCAAGCACTACACAATCAAAGATTCGCCAGCTTTACCAAAGCCAGTTCAGTCTCCCCCGCCCATCATCGTTGGAGGCGGCGGACCAAAGCGCACACCCATGCTGGCCGCGCGTTATGCAGCGGAATTCAACATTCCCTTCTCTGGCATTGAACGATTCTCAGAGCAGTGCGAGCGAGTACGCGCTGCATGTACTTCTATTGGGCGCGACCCACAGAGCCTGGTGTATTCATCAGCGCTCGTTGCATGCATCGGAAAGAATGATGCAGATATTGCTCGCCGCGCTGCAGCACTTGGCCGCGAAGTTGAAGAGCTGCGTCTTAATGGATTATGCGGCACGCCGGCTGAAGCCATAGAACGGCTACAACAATGGAACGCTGCAGGTGCTCAACGGATGTACTTACAGTTTCTTGACCTTGCTGATCTCGAACACCTTGACCTTGCTGCCGAAGAAGTAATGCCCTTCGTCTAGACAACTACCAAAAGAGAGCTTCGGGAATCATTCCGCGGTGCGCTGTGAGTAGTTCATCAACCAGTGCCCAGATCTGATCTAGATCAAGTTCAGCCGCCGTATGCGGATCAAACATTGCTGCGTGATACACATGCTCCCGCTTTCCAGTTAACGCTGCTTCCACCGTCAGTGATTGAACATTGATATTTGTTTGCATCAGTGCTGCAAGATGCGGTGGCAACGCGCCAATATGTGTCGGCGTAATTCCAGAAGAATCAACAACGCAGGGAACTTCAACACAACAGTCGTCAGGAAGGTTGCTGATGATGCCCCTATTGGGCACATTGCCGTACACAACTCGAGATTGACCAGTTTCGATGCTATGAATAATGCCGCTGCCGTATTCCATACTTTGCACAACTCGCACGCGTGCTTCTGGGTTCTCTAAACGGGTACGCAAGGTTTCCCAACCCTCAATCTGGCGCTCGCATCGGCGAGGGTATTCATCAAGTGGAATTCCAAACTTGTCAAGTAAATCAGATCGCCCACTCTTAATGAACCACGGCACATACTCACTGAAGTGCTCGCTTGATTCAGTTACGAAATACCCAAGTCGCTTGAACATTTCATATCGCACAGCATCTGATAAGCCATCGAAACCACCGTCGCTGCGTTCCACATCGCCACGCGTTGGCATAGGAAAGACTTTTGCTCGCTCTGCAATGCGCGGATACAGATCCACAAGTTCATTTCCCTGACGCTGTTGAAAATTCAAATAGAAAGCCATGTGATTAATTCCGGCGCACCGATACTCAATCGAGTCGGCATCTATCTCTAAATCCTCGGCCAATTGATGTGCAGTGTGTTGCACACTGTGGCATAAGCCAATTGTCTTGATGGTCGATGTTCGAGATATTGCCCAACACAACATGCTCATCGGATTCACATAATTCAGCAAGAGAGCATCAGGACACAGTTCTTCCATGTCTCGACAAATATCAAGGATCACAGGAATAGTCCGAAGACCGCGCATGATCCCGCCAATTCCCAATGTGTCTGCGATGGTCTGTTCCAAACCGAACTTCTTCGGAATTTCAAAATCAATCACGGTCGAGGGCTTGTACCCACCCACTTGAAACATCGTGATGACATAGTTTGCACCGGCTAATGCCTTGCGCCGATCAGTCGTTGCTTCAATTTTCGCAGTTACACCGAGAGTCTCAACAATCTTGTGCCCAACAATCTCTGACGTACGAAGTCGTTCATCATTGATGTCGTGCAAGACGATGGTGCTTGACGACAGTTCAGGAAAACTAAGAATGTCTCCCATGAGATTGCGCGCAAATACTGTGCTTCCAGCGCCTATGAATACGATGCGTGCCATTCGCCCATGGTAGGCGCCCCGCTAATACCTACAAGACATTTGTGGCAAGAAGTACCACGGAGACGGCACCAATCGCAAGGCGATACCAACCGAATATCCGCAGAGAATGTGACTCTAAGTAGCCCACCATCCATTTCACTGCAATTACAGCAGTGAAGAATGCACAAACAAGACCAATTGCCGGGGCGAGTAATCCGAATTGATCAACCAGTTCACTGCCGTGTTTAGTTAAATCGAGTGCCGTTGCAGAAGACAATGTGACGAGACCAAGCAAGAAGCTGAACTCGATTGCAGCAGACATCGATAAGCCCACTGCAAGAGCAGCAATAAGCGTGACCAGGCTTCGGCTAACTCCTGGCCACAAAGCCAAACTTTGTGCGCATCCAATAATGACTGCTGCCCGAATCGGCATTTCATGAAGAGCGACCGTTCCCACTGCTGGTTTCCATATGAGAAGAACTACTCCTCCGACTAGCCATGCGATAGTTACTGGTACGGGCCCAAATAGTGCACTCTTCATTGCGTCTCCAGCAACAACACCAATCATGGCTGCGGGCAAGAAAGCAACGACCAATCGAATCAGAAAGGCCCGACCATCTGCATCGGCACCCACAAGACCTCGCGCTGCTGACCAAACACGATGGCGATACAAAAGCAAAACTGCAAGAATTGCGCCGAATTGAATAGCTATTGAATATGTATCTGCAGCACTAGATGATCCAGATCCGAATCCGATGAGCTCACCCACGACAAGAAGATGCCCCGTAGATGAGACGGGCAAGAATTCTGTGATTCCTTCAACAATTCCCAAAAGCACTGCTTGAGGGATCGACAAGAGGCCAGAGAACATAGTTTCCAGTCTGACACTCGACAGATCTAAGAATCAGTCAATCAATGCCCACAGCGAGCCATTTGACTTACGGCCATCAATCTTCAGGGTGCCATATTTTGACGGATACTTGTACTCTGACGACATTGCCACCATCACAGAAAGATCATGTGCGGTACATGCCGGCCCTTTCTGAATCTTGAGTGCATGCTTCGTGCCAGGGATGAGTGCGTTTACGACAGGCATAGTTACCCGTTGACGAACCCCAGTTCCATCTTTGTCTGTATACGCCATTGTCGACAGGGGAAGACCTTGGCTTGACGCAATCGAAACCTGCATGCAAATAGCACTGGGGTCTGTTGCTTCCGTGGCCGCAATAAACTTTCCAATTGTTCGGCTCTCAAATTCCATCTGAACAAACTCCATTGAATCTGACATCGATGTGAATCCCTGTTCGATTACCGATTCAAACACAGCACTTCGACTATTCGTAATTGTCTTGTCAACCGGACGAGTGCCCCACACGCAATAGTCGGCATCACTGACACCGACACATGGTCCAGCTGTCTTGCGTCCTTCTGTCTTGATTACGGGAATTGTTTCTGCTGGCGTTGAGATCTCTGGCGCTACTGGAATCGTGGTTGTCGACGTTGTGGTTGTCGACGTTGTGGTTGTCGACGTTGTGGTCGAAGTAGTTGATGTCGTTCTGGTTGGTGCACTACTTTTCCCTGAGCATGAAGCTAGAAAAATACAAAGCCCAGCGATTACGAATACTTTTTTTGACATATTTCTCATTTCACTACGATGTTCGATCGAACTGTTTCAGAACCTGACGTTCCGCGTCCTGACAACACAACATTGACGACTGATCCACTAGTCAGACCCTTAATCACACAACTTGTAGCCGACGTCTTCTTGCATGAACCAGTTGATGGGTTAACAGTTACAGACTGAACAGAACCAAGCGAATCCGTTGCTTTCCATTTCACATTTACGACTCCAACAACATTGGACGAAATGGTCGGAGTAATGGCAAGTTTGCCTGAGGTGATCTTTCCATTAGCGGCTATTCGCAATAGCCCGTAACCACTCGAGTAGATCTTTACGGTTCCTGTCGACATAACGCGGCCGTAGCAGTAGTTCGCCTTGCCCTTCATTTTTGGCAGGCGAAAAGTTTTTGAGTTTGGCGATGTTCCCTCGCCAAATCCGTAGACACTCTTTGCTCCCTTTTGAGCAATGCAATACAGTTCGAAAACATCGACGTTGTTTTGGTCGGCCGCATTTGCAACAACAGTGGCGACTAAATCTGTGCCCACAAACTTGCCCCTTACTGTTGGATTCTCAGGTGTTCCAGCAAGTGTTCGAGCTATGAATCTAGTTTCACGGGTTCCGATTGCGTTTGTACCCTTGACAATCAAGGTATGAGCTGTTTTGCGTTGTAGCCCAAAGAAGGTACATGTCGAGTCGCCTTCTGGCGCAATAGTGCACGATTGACTGCCTTCAATTTCTGCAGTTGGGTTTCCTATAAGTGGCGAACCACCGCTGTCTACATGAAACTTGGCAACTATTTCATCAGAAGTGTTTGTAAATGATGCGGAAAAAACTGGCGCTGAGTTTCCAAGCAACTCAGCAGTCGAAGTGCTTCGGGTTGATCGCGAAAGTCCATTAGCGCCAGAGACTCCAGGTGTGTAGGCCTGAGTTCTACTGATATCTGAAATGGTGCACGACAGTTCCCATACCAACGCAACACAACTCTTCGTGGCATCTTCACCAAGGTCAACATTCCATGTTGACGGTTCATTTACACCAAATGCATCGGCTGCGATCTGCCAGGACACCAGGAGACTCGTTGCACCAGACGGATCTGGAGTTGCCAAAACAGTTGTAGGTGCAGTGACTGCTGAATTAGTAATCGGCTCAATCTGCACTGTCGCTACCGTTCCGTCCACCGATGCCAACGTGATCTTGAATCGATTACGCGGGTCTGTCCATGAGCGAAGAGGCAACAAACGAGGATCTGATGCGTAATCAATTTCATTTAACGCCGCAGTAGGCGGAGTCAAGTCACAGAGATAGCTGGTGCTAGTTGGTGCACCAAGAATTCCCCCGAGACTGATTCGATGTTCTGCAAATTCTTTTGAAGGTTCAAACGTGATTACTAATCCGCCTTGCGCCGGACGATTGGGATCGGTTACATACGTGAGAGCGTTTGGGTTGTATTGCACCCAGTATGAATTGTCACCCAATGTTCCATCTAGGCCTGGAATGTTTATTGCTGTCACCCCGAGGTCTGTACGGTCAGGACGATTCAATGAATATGTTGCAGACGTTCCCGACCACACCGCACGATTAGCCTCTGGCAACCAACCAATGCTCGCTAAGAATGTGGGCGAATAAAAGCCAGATGGTCCTGCCATTCCCATAGTGCCTGTTACATCGCCATACTCAACTTCTTCGCATGGCTTCAGGTACGTCAAAGCGACTCCGGCATTACATGCGTTCGCATGAGGAAAGCCCATGTTGTGTCCTAATTCGTGGGCCCAGATCCCTTCATAGTTAGGAGACGTGTACGTCCACGTCAGTTTCCCGCCTACTTCACCAAGTCCACCGAAACTACAGTCCTGGTTATCACCGGAAAATGTCATCATCAGATGATTTGAAGTGTCATACAGGCCATTCTCCTTCGCAAACGCGACAGCCTTGTCAGACATTGCATAGAAGTCACACTGACCAACTCCGTTAACTGACGACACGTCAAGCACCGCTGCAAACCGAACGTTTAACGCCTCTTGGTTCGCAGACATTGCACGCCACCATGGTGTTAGCTTGCTCACAATTGCGTTCGCCATCGTGCGGTCTGATGTTTTCCATGTTGCACCTGGCCACTGCAGCGGAATCACCGTTACTGTCCGAGACGCCAAAATTCCGGCGGTTTTTACAGGTTGTCTCACTTCAACTGCACTTGACATTGAAGAGGCTGAAACTTCCTCTCCTAGTGCAGCAGGAAATTCAAGAACTGAACCGCTGACTTTATTAACAACTACAGACTCATCAACCGGCGTAAGGCTCGAACCAGTGTTGATTGCCCATACAGAATTTCCTGCAGCTTCAAACCGGCCATCGTTCGAGGCGAGTTTGCGCAACACCCCGTTCGTGGTTTTGGGAGCAGTGCGCATTGCGGCATCTGCAGGCGCACTCCACACTGCCGCGCTTGCCGCGATTATGGGAAACAGCAACCAGGTTGCTTGAAACCTTTTCATACCTCAAGCGTAACTGGAATCCACAGACGACTGACGTACTGCGTTACTGCGAATTCAGTGCTCGTACCGCATTCATTAGGGGTGTGATGTCCACATCAGCCCCACTGCCCTTACCACTGTTTTCACTATGGCCAAATGGATTATCCAAATCGCGCACCAACAACCACAAATAGGCATACGCCAGGCTCAGAACAGAAGGCGCAATCCACGACATGATTGAAGACGGGAAGCTAACAATTGCCAGCGAGCCCTGCAAAACAAGCACCAATAGCGACATCAAGACATAACCAGATTGAACAAAGGACGTATTGCGCACGACAACAATTCTGTTGAGAGTGACATTCAGTTCACCGTTCAACACCAGCAAACGCCCAACATAATGTGACGCCATTCCGGCCTTCTCTAGATCAACAATCAGTGCGGGAAAATCTGACAGGGCATTCCACATCTGGTCTTCTGAATTAGTCCCAACGAACCAGCCGCCAATAGTGTTGGCAACTTTTGCGATGCGCTCGTCAATCATTGCTACATCAAGATCTTTAACGAGCAACCCAGCATGAGCGGTGGAACTAAACCCAGACAGTGCAACAGCAACACTGGCTGGCAACTTTTCTGATTCTTTGTAATCAGTAAGGACTCCACCAAGCATGAAACCCAGAATCAGAGTCACGCCCGTGATGACAGAGCCGATCTCACCAAACGTGGCAACTTCGCCAATTTCGAATACTTCCCGCAAGATATATCGAAGCACCACAACTGCAAAAACTGCTGGCAGCGCCAACAGCGCTAGGCGAAATCGATTGGAAATAGTTTTAAGTTTTGTGGAGTTCATCAGTTACAAAAACTAATCCATCAATTGGCAGCCCCAACGGGATTCGAACCCGTGCCGCCACCTTGAGAGGGTGGTGTCCTAGGCCACTAGACGATGGGGCCAAGTAGCGGTCAAATTGTATAGCCCGAATCTTGCGTTTGGCAGAGGCGTAGGTACTGAATTTCAGCCAAACAGCACGGAATGAACAGCACGCTTGGCAATTTCATTCCACTTTGCGCCTTGGTTGTCTTCTGGCGAGATTTCAATAAGCACACGACCCCATGCCATGCCATCGAACCATGCAACGAACGCTGCGACATCTAACTCTTTGTTTACAAATCCCTTGGACTGAGCGATTCTCATAGCTTCCGTAGCAATAAGTAGCGACTGCTTCTGTGCGGTTGCAACAGCGTCTAATAATGCAGGTCTGCCAAATGCATTTCCCAACACATTTACTCGATGCTGCCGTGCAATCTCTCGGACCGAACTGAAGAACATGTCCATCATCGAATCGATAAGAGCAACGAAACTTTCACGTGATTCTGTTTCTTCTATCCGGCGTTTCAATTCAACTGCGTTACCGTAAACAGCTTTTTGAAACCGCTCGACATGTGCCGCTTCGATCAACCCGTTGAGGTTGCCGTAATGGTGATACAGAGAACTGGGAGATACGCCAACTTCAGCCAAAATAGAATCAAGACGTATCGCCGATTCTCCACCCTCGTTAATGGTTTCTATCGCTACTCGCAACAGAGCGTCTTTTGTTGATTCAGTAATGGCCATCAAATTCCTCAGAACACTAACTTTATGTCGCTTGAGGTTCGCGGGGAAGGCCAAGTACGCGTTCACCCAAAATGTTGTGCTGAATCTCATCGGTGCCACCTGCGATTGATTGCCCAGGGACAGATACAAGAACTTCCGCCACCATGCCAGCAGCCGGAGAATCTGTGCCCATCAACATTCCGTCAGCTCCAGCTATGCGACCATGGGCAAGCGATGCAAGACGAGCAATCGTGCTCATGGCCAACTTGCCAACTGATCCTTCAGCGCCCGGTGGCTTACCAAGCTCACGCGCAGCACGAGCACGATCTGCAGTCCACCCGCTGACTTTTTGCATGGCGATAATACGTGCAACCTCTTGGCGCAACATTGAATCTGCATTGAGTTCACGTTCTGTGAGTTGCGGGACAAGTAGATCGACACGGCCTGCACGTTGCGGATACCACTTGTAGGTTTCCATGTATTCCGTGTATTCAATGAGCGCCTCTTGCACTGCTTTCCCACCAGTACTTACTTTGGGTCGCGACACAATATTGCCGAAGCGCCGTTCATGAGCAAGTGTCGCCAAAGCAACGGTCCACCCTGCATTCACATCACCCACGACAAAATCTTTTGGCAGGCGTGCATCTGTCATAAACACTTCATTGAACGACGAGTGATAATTCATTTGGGCCAATGGACGAACCATGACTCCCTCTTGTTTCATTGGCAATACAAAATATGTGATGCCGTGATGCTTTGACACCGACGAATCTGTGCGTGCCAACAAGATTCCGTAATCAGCATGATGCGCACTGGTGTTCCACACTTTCTGCCCATTGATGACCCATTCGTCGCCATCAAGTACGGCTTTTGCAGACAGACCAGCAAGGTCTGAGCCTGCGCCTGGTTCACTGAAAAGTTGGCACCATGAATACTCACCAGTCAGTGTGGGACGCAGGAACCGTGACTTCATATCTGCTGAACCATGTTCAAGAATTGTGGGTGCAGCTAAAGACATTCCAACGCCTGTTGGCAAACCCGGCGCACCGACTGCGTTCAGTGCAAGCGACACAGTGCGTTCGCTCCATGCGGGAAGGCCTTTACCCATCCATTGCGTTGGCCAATGCGGAACTGCCCACCCCGAATCAACAAGGCGCTCGCGCCATTCACGTAATGAAAGTTCCGGATTCCAATTCTCGTTCAACCACGCGGTGCATTGTTCATGGACAGAGTCGGGATTGAGATCGACCGACATGTTGTGCTTATAGACCGGACGGATCAATTGCCATGCCGAAACGCAACTTGTTATTGGCATGTCCGAGATGCTGCAAAGAGAACGCAGCACGAAATGCGTTGTACTGGCCTTGGGCTTCCAGCGTCTGATTCACCGATTCTTTGGCAAGCTTTAAAGCAAAGCCAGGTTTGGTTGCAATTTTTGCGGCCATAGCCATTGTGGCTGAGTCAAGCTCTGCTGCCGGTACCACTCTGTTGATCATGCCCGCATCCATTGCTTCTTGAGATGTGAACGTGTCGCCAGTAAAGAGAAGTTCTTTTGCTTTACGCGCGCCAAACTCCCATGGGTGAGCAAAGTACTCAACGCCGTTGACACCGAAGGCGACGACTGGGTCTGAGAATGTTGCATCGTCTGCAGCAATGATGATGTCAGCAACCCACAACAACATGAGTCCACCAGCAATGGTCATGCCCTGAGCAGCTGCAATAACTGGCTTTGGAATATTGCGCCAACGCCAACACATGTTGAAGTACACCTCTTCCTCATGCGCCATCATTCCTTCTTGGCCTTCGCCGGTGAATCCTGACTGTGGAAACACTTGAGGGAAATCAAGATGGTTTGATTTGTCGCGCAAGTCATGCCCAGCCGAGAAATGTTTTCCCTCGGCACGAAGAACAATGACTTTGACATTTGAATCGCGAGCTGCTGCGTCGTAACAGGCATTCAGTTCGTAGGTCATCTGATTGTTCTGCGCATTGCGCTTGCTGTCACGATTCAGCGAAATAACGGCGATGCCTTGATCGCCCGGTTGTTGAACACGGTAAGAAACCGTTTCAAGGGAGTTGATATCAACGTCCATTTGGTTGGGGAACAAGGACTCGAACCCTGAATAACAGTTCCAGAAACTGCTGTGTTGCCAATTACACCATTCCCCAGTGCGTGCACCAGTTTAGCGGTGA
>CAIZMV010000091.1 GCA_903934195.1 uncultured Acidimicrobiaceae bacterium
CTCCAAAGTAAGAGCCATCCACTTGCGGTCATAGGCACTTCCGATAGCAATACCCTCTGGCTCTGGGCCTTTTGAAGCACTGCGTGCATCGATTGCCTTAATGGCACCGGTTGTGGTGTCCCAGTCTGCGTTGAACAAGTTCCCGCGCTGTTCCTTGGCAAGATTCTCGAGCAGATCACCCGAGTCATAGACCAGGTCAGCCTTAAAGATTCCGGAAACTGTATTGGCTTTCCATACGCTGAATGAGCGTGTTCCGAATGAGTAGGCCGACTTAACCTTGGTGCTTGATGTGACAGGAGAACCCGCAACAGACGCTGGAGCGAATGGTGTTGTCTTCAATTGACCGATAGCTGCATCAGCTGTAAGTGTCTTTGAAACAGATGAGTCAGCAATCTTGCTGAATGATGAGTCCTCATCTTCAATTGTGGTGGTGCTAGTTCCGCCCTTGACGCATGGGTACGAGCGTGAGTCACCTTCGTTAGCAGTGAACAAGTAATTCACTCCGCCGGCGCGAGTTGATGCGATTGCATCAGGTAGGTACATACCCATTGTTGATTGTGGAGCAATAACTGCCGCAAGATCCTTGTTGTTCGAGTCGAGACCGTTACCAACTTTGGAATGATCTTTGTAACCGAGTGGCGTGAGGTTCAAAACTGCTTTTGTAGCCAAATCTATGGTTGCAATTGTGTTGTTCTCTTGCAAAGTTACGAAGGCATACTTGCTATCTGGAGATACTGAAATGTACTCAGGCTCAAGGTCTTGAGCCACGGTTGCATTCGGTCCAAAAATACGGCCACCTTCAAAGGCAATAGCGCTTGCACGCTCATTGAAAGCTTCGAAAGTAAGCGTTGTTGCCACTGGTGTTGCAGCACTTATGTCAATGATGGAAACAGAGCCGTTCGGATCGGTAGTTGTTGGCAATTTTCCATCGGTGAGGCAATACGACTTTGGTTCACCCTCATTAGCCGACAAAACAAACTGGCCGTCAGGTGAGAATGTCACGTGGTCTGGAAGCGATCCCACGTCCACGCCATTTGGGGCCGATTCAAGGAGTTCACCATCGGTGTCAGCAAGGAATACCTTGCCAGGAGCTTGAGAGGATGTCATGGAAGCAGCGATTGCAATGGTTCCGTTCTTAGCTGCGACGCTCTGAATTCCGGTTACGCCCTTTGCGGCAAGATCGAGAGACTTAACTTTCTTAGGGGCTGCCGGATCTGAGATATCAACAATATCAATCTGGTTGGTAGCGCCATTCGTGACATAGATACGAGAAGTTGCTGCGTCGTACGCTGATATTTCTGCGCCACCGATTCCACTACCGCTGACCCAACGACCGAGAAACTTAAGGCCTGCGCCTGTTTCAGTTGCTGCACCAACCGATTGTGCTGTTAGTAGTGACGTTGCGGACAACAACAATGATGCTGTCAGCGTGAGGATAATTGTGGGCTTGAAATGTTTCACGAGCGAAATAATAAAAGTGCGAAGTAACGCCAAAAAGTTTTCTGCGCCACAGCATCTCAAACTTTTGGTGAACACTAAAAGTTGTTTTTGCAGGATTTTTCATTGTTACTTAAAAGTCATGCTTCGTTAATTGTTTGTCAACGACAATGTTCAATTTGACAAATAGGTTCATCAAATGCCAACGAATTTGCTCCTTGACTCAGATATTCCAGAGATTGATTCGCGCGAAGGGAGAAGCTCACTACTTGCGCAAGCAAACACAGAGGAGCTCACTTCGTTAGTCGACAGGCTTCTAGAAGAAGCCGAACTCTCATCACAATTGCGGATTGTCCGCTCTCCCCATACGGGAACAGTGCAATTCCAAGTACGTGAACCAGTTTGTGAGGAGCGCTTCTACCTTGCCGACGTAGTTGTCACCGTTGCTGAAGTCGCAATTGGCAATCACTTGGGTTGGGCAATGCGAGTTGGCACCGATCGACGTGCGGCTCTAGCAGCAGCCATTGCAGATGCCCTCTTCGAAAGCGGGCACAAGGAAGCGTGTGGTTCACTGCAGTCTCTTATCACGGTCACTCGTCGTGAACTGATTGACCAACGCCAATCAGAGTGGGCACAACTCAATAAGACAATCATTGAATTTGAGGAGTTGGACTGATGTCAAACACTTTTCAACTCTCGACTATTGATCCCGTACGGCTATCCAATGCAATTCTCGACGTACATGAATCACAACACGTATTCACAGTTCTGCTCAATTCTTTGAGTAATCCTGGAACTGTCTACTCCGTTGACCAAAAAATCTGGGAGCGAACAGACGGATGTGCAGTTCCACTTCTTGCACTTCTTGGCCATGAAACGCCATTTTGTGTATCTGGTGAAAACAGTGAAGAACTAACCGCAATCATTCAACATGCCACCACCGCCCGCCCTTCTTCTTTGAAGGACGCGCGATACATCGCAATACCGAACTCAATAACCAGTGAAGACTTTGCAGAGATATCCACGGGAACAGATCTACGTCCAGATTCAGCAGCACAAATATCTATGTACTGCTTAGGAAGGTTTTCAACCACTTCCTCATCAACTACTGGGGGCACAAGTGTCAGATTGTCTGGTCCGGGAGTCAACGGTGAATCAGAACTGACCTTTGAGCACATCGACTCGGTCGTTTTAGCAAGTCTTCTGACCAGAAAGTTTGCATTCCCTCGCGGACATGACTTTTGGTTTTGCAATAGCGAGGGCCAAATAGTGGCAATCCCGCGAAGCACCACCGTGACTCTTATCAACTCTTCTACCGAAAAGGTGTCATAAAAATGGGATACGCAGCCGCTCGTGGTGGCCTCACAGCAATTCGAAATGCCGAAGACCTCGTTCGCACACTTCGTGATATGGATGAAAGCGAGCAGATTGAACTCGATCAGTTCATTGGTCGTCTTCGCCTTCTTGTTGACCGGATCATGGGAGAGGCCGGAATGTGGGAACCGCGCCTGACTGCCTTGGCTATTCGCCAGGCAGAAGGTGACCACATTGAATCTGTTCACCTTTTGCGCGCATATAAATCAACTCTTCCGCGAATTGCTTCCACTGAGCCAATTCACGTTGATGAGATGAGACTACTGCGCCGCGTTGTTCCAGCATTTCGTGAACCGGGTGGCCCACAAATACTTGGACGCAGCACCGACTACAGCGCTCGCATGTTAGACCCCCGCAGTGGATCTGGTGCAACAGCATCTCTTGAACCCGAAGTCGCAACGCATGTTGCCGAGAATTCTTCATCTGTGCAAACAAACACTCCACGTCTTATGAATGTTTTGCGTGACATGGATTTGCTGACTGACCGTCGCCGCACGGATGACCCTGAGCCTTTTGATATCACTCGAACCCCAGCTCGCCCACCGGCACCACGCTCGGCCCGATTGTCATCAATGGCACGTGCTGAAACTGGTGCACTCTTGAACCAGTGGTACCGAAACATCCTCGGACCAGATGGTTACCTACACGAAGTAACACTTGGTGAAGTTCGTCATGGAGAGTTGCCCATTCGCATTAAGCATCCGTACACCAATGGGTCGGTCTCAATTGGATCGTTACGAGTAACGGAAGTTGAGGCCATCGAAGACCTCAACGGAGTTGACGAAGATCGTGATCGATTCGATATCGGATATGGACTGTGCCTTGGTCACAATGAAAGAAAAGCCATTGCAATGGCGAATCTTGACATCGCTTGTCACCGCGATGGTTCTAAATCTTCGTTAGAGCAATCAATTCTTCTGACTACTGATGGGCTCGATTCTGCTGGTTTTCTCGAGCATTTGAAACTTCCCCACTACGTCACCTTTCGCTCAATGATGGAACGAAAAATTGCCGTAAGAAATGCTCGCCCGAGTGTCCAAAAAGGAGACAAGGAATGACAATGAATGCTGTATACAACGGTTCACACTTAGATTCGATCGTCGGAGAAGATCCGGGTATCCCGTTTGCGCTCCTCGACGAGGAATCAAAGCGTGAAATACGTCGTGCATTACTGCACGCTGTTTGCGTCCCTGGTTATCAGGTTCCGTTTGGCTCTCGCGAAATGCCGGTTGCCCGTGGATGGGGTTCTGGCGGTCTGCAAATCACGCTTGCCATAGTAGGGAAATCTGACATCGTCAAAGTGATTGACCAAGGAGACGATGAAGGTGTGAACGCTGTAAACCTTCGCCGCCTGGTTGTTACTTCAACGGGTATTGAAGAGTCAACAGAGGTTGTGGAATCAACCATCATCCAGAGTCGTCACAGAATTCCTGAAGACGAAATGATCAATAGCCACACTCTTGTTCTGCAAGTTCCTGTGCCTGAGCCCTTACGCGGCGTTGAACGAGATATGCGTGAGTTGGCTCGCATGCACTCAGAGGCTGACTATTCGCGCATGTGGGTGAGCCTGTACGAAGACAAAGTGCGTAACGGTGTGATCACACAAACCACCGGTTACCCATGCCTTGTAAACGGAAGGTACGTGGTTGCGACTACCCCGATACCTCGGTGGGATATTCCACGACTTCACGATTCACAGTTCCTCACACTTTTTGGGGCCGGACGTGAAAAGCGGGTCTACGCCATTCCTCCGTACACCCTTGTTGAACCATTGACATTTGAAGATGTGCCATTTGAAGTGGAACAGGCAAATGGTGCTCAATGCAGATTGTGCAATTCATCAGAGTCATTTCTTGTTGAGTCACCTGGGACAAACGGTGATACCGGAACGTGGACATGTAGTGACACCGCATGGTGCAGAGCGAGAAGAATCAAATGAGCAAAATAGTTATCCCCGATTCAGTACTGACGGTTTCTGGACTCGGAAAGATTTATGGTCCCATCACAGATGGTGCCATTGAGCGCACGGGTTCCCATGTAGGAACTGCCCGCGATCACCACACAGGGTCCATTGTCGCTGCCTGGGATGTCAACTTTGAAGTGGCAGCCGGAGAAGCTCTCGGAATTGTTGGTGAATCCGGATCTGGGAAATCAACCGTGTTGCGTTGTATCGCCGGAGACATTGATTCTTCGGTGGGCGATGTTCGTTTATCCACTTTTGAAAATGGCGAGTCGAATTTACTGACCCTTGATGCAGCGACTCGACGCAAAATGCGCATTGATCAATTGTCTGTTGTGTATCAGGACCCAGCAGAGGGCCTTTCCCTCGGCGTCACAGCCGGTGGGAATATCGCTGACCCACTAACCGCTGCTGGCTGGAGAAACTTCGAAGGCATCAGAACCCGTGCACGCGACTTGTTGCAACGAACTGAAGTTCCGCTCGACCGTATGGATGAC
>CAIZMV010000092.1 GCA_903934195.1 uncultured Acidimicrobiaceae bacterium
GCCTTGCGCAAGTTGTCAGCCTGGGCCAGTGAATAACCGGCGAATTTCTGAGCAACACGCATCATGCTCTCTTGGTACACCATGAGGCCGTACGTGTCATGAAGCACTTCGCGCGCATCTTCATGGAAGTACTCAGGTTCCTCAATGTTGTTCTTGATTTTTGCGTAGGTGGTGTGCATCTTTGTGCTCATCGGACCTGGGCGATACAGCGCAATAACGGCGCACACATCTTCAAATGCTGTCGGACGCATGAGTCGCAACAGGCTCTGCATTGGTAACGACTCAAGCTGGAACACACCAATTGTGTCTCCCCTGCCGAGCAACTCAAAGGTTTCTGTGTCTTCAAGTGAAATGATGTCGATATCAAAGTCAGGATCTGTTTGTTCCCTGATCATTGCGACTGCATCTGCAATGACGTCAAGGTTTCGCAAACCAAGGAAGTCCATTTTGAGAAGACCTAAAGATTCAACGGCATGCATTTCGTACTGAGTAACTATTGGAGCATCGTTGCCCTTGCGCTGAATCGGCAGATAGTCCATTAGTGGCTTACCCGTGATTACTACTGCCGCAGCATGAATGCCGTCAGATCGCTTCAGGCCTTCCAACCCTCTGGCAACTTCAACTACTTTTGCTGCAATCTCGTCTGCCAGCACCAAGTCACGCAGACCTTGCGCTTCGCGATACCCAGCTGCATGCTCGTCGCTATATTCAAAACAGGCGGCCAACGGAGTATCACGCCCCTGTTGTAACGCTGGCATCAGTTTGGCAATGCGGTCGCCGACTCCGTATTCATGCCCAAGCACTCGAGCAGCATCGCGTACTGCATTACGAGCCTTAATGGTGGCAAACGTAATGATTTGCGCAACGTGGTCACGGCCATATTTCTCAGCAGCGTATTGAATCATGTGATCGCGATAACGCGAGTCAAAGTCCATGTCGATATCGGGCATGCTGATTCTTGACGGATTCAAGAAGCGTTCAAACAGAAGGTCATACTTCAACGGGTCTAGGTCTGTGATGCGCAAGCAATATGCAACGGCACAACCAGCAGCTGATCCACGACCAGGACCAACGCGAATGTTTGATTCGCGAGCGTGGCGAATCAGATCCCAGACAATGAGGAAATAGGCGTCAAAGCCCATGTCGCTAATTGTTTTCAATTCAAAGGCGAGTCGTTCAACAACTGCCGACGGCAAGTTGTCTCCCCACCTCTGTTGAGCGCCTTTCCACGTAAGGAACGACAAGTATTCAGCGGGCGTCTTGTAGTCGGCGGGAATTGGGAAGTCTGGAATCTGATATTCATCAAAAGTGATGTCAACTTGTGCACGTTCAGCAATGAGCAAAGTGTTGTCGCACGCCTCTGGCAAGTCTTTCCACACTGAGCGCATTTCGGCTGCAGTCTTTAGATAGTGCTCGTTTCCTTCAAATCGGAAACGATCTTGGTCGCGCATCAATGCACCGGTCTGCACGCACAACAACGCGTCGTGTGCCATGTGGTCACTTTGGTTGACGTAATGCGAATCATTGGTGGCAATAATTGGCGCACCAATTGCTCGTGCAATCTCAACCAGTTTCGGATTCGTGGTTCGCTGATTCGCAATGCCGTGGTCTTGCAATTCAACAAACAAGTTTTCTTTGCCGAAAATATCTTGCAATCGAGACGCCTTAGCGATTGCTCCCTTTTCGTCGCCGTTCAACAACGACTGCAATACATGGCCTCCGAGGCACCCAGTAGTTGCCATAAGTCCGGAGGAGTATTTCTCAAGCAGTTCCCAGTCGACGCGGGGTTTGTAGTGGTACCCCTCGAGAAAGGCGAGGCTGGATAACTGAATGAGATTGCGATAGCCCTCATTGTTTTCGGCCAGCAAAGTGAGGTGGTAGTACTGCTTGCGGCCACCTTCATCAGATCCGCCGTTGTCGTCTAGCCGCCCACGACGAGGAATACGTTCTGACCGATGATCATGAGCCATATAGGCCTCAGTACCAAGAATTGGCTTGATGCCCTGCTTGACGCATTCTTTGTAGAACTCGATAACGCCGTACATATTGCCGTGATCAGTAATGCCGAGAGCTTGTTGACCGTCAGAGACTGCCTTTGACACCAACTCGTCGAGTCGGGCTGCTCCATCGAGCATGGAGTACTCAGTATGAACGTGGAGGTGTGTAAATGACGAACCCACGAACTTTCCCGACTCCTTTTGTACTCACTGACAGCCCTGTGCTGTCGAGCAAGTGAACTGCACTGCGAGTTCTTAAATTAGCAGTCGGGTGCGCCTTCGGCATCAGAGACGCTGTGGAGGGTTTTTTATGCCCTCTTCGCAAGTAACGGGACCAACATTTCGTCTGCCGTTAAAGAACCGTGACGGCAGACCAACGGGAATGCCCCACTATCGAGAGGTTCTTCAAAACTCACAGGCTGGTGAGCAACCAGAGCCACATCACCCAGACGGCGTTTCACTTCATCGCTCATGCGCGGCCCAAACCATTTTTCGTCGATTATCTGATCAGCAGTCGCCACCCATGCAACATCTGTATACATGGAACACGC
>CAIZMV010000093.1 GCA_903934195.1 uncultured Acidimicrobiaceae bacterium
CAGTAACGAAGGTGGATACGGTGCATCCCGCATAGAAACAACTGTCATTGAAGAATCGATACAGGCCTCTGCTGTCGAAACAAGCAATGATGCATCGGCTCTGTGCCACGCCCGCCACACAGCATCATTGATTCCAACAAGCGGACGTTCTCCTGCTTGCAACATGTCCCACACATGAACAGGCGTATCAAGATGTATCAGTCGTCGAAGTCGAAGTGGTGTTTGTAACGGCAATGCTGCAAGTGCTGCGCTGTAGGCCCATTCTGGGTATCGGTGTGTCATTGCTAATGCTTCTCAACTGTTGGCGTTATTGGCACCCGCATGCCAAATGCGGCTTCCACCCACTCGGTACTAATCACGTCATCTGCGCCATGTAAATCAGCAAGAGTTCGTGCGACTCTTCGCACACGGTGATACCCGCGACCAGATAATCGTCCTTCGTCAAGCCGTTCTCGCAACCATGACATTGCATTCGGTGATAGTGGCGCAACGTCGTCAAGAAGGTCAGCCGGAATTGCCGAGTTCAAACACCCCTGTCTTTGAATACTGATGCGATGCACAGTTGCCACGCGCTGAGCAATCACAGCACTGCTTTCTCCAGCAGCACCCCCAGTGAGTTCAGAAGTTGATGGCTTCACCAATTTGATACGAATATCGAAGCGGTCGATGAGTGGCCCACTGAATCGACGCACATATCTTTGCCGCACTGAAATTTGACACATGCACCCGAGCGGTGAGGCTTCACCACATGGGCACGGATTAGTCGCAGCAACTAACAGACATCGTGCCGGCATCATGACCGATGAATGAGCACGTGAGATATGTACAACACCTTCTTCCAGTGGCTGACGCAACGAGTCAAGAACTGTGGGAGGAAACTCACCCATCTCATCAAGAAACAAAACACCATTCGAGGCAAGACTCAATTCCCCCGGCCTGATGTGGCCAGACCCCCCGCCCACCATTGCAGCCATCGAGATGTTGTGATGCGGTGAGCGAAATGGCGGCGATGAAGCTATGGCGTTACTAACTTGCATGCCTGCAGCACTGCGAACCATGGCACACGTAAACGCTTCGTCTTCAGTAAGCCGAGGAAGTAACCCAGGCAATCGTCGCGCCAACATTGATTTGCCAGCCCCAGGTGGCCCCATCATGAGCATGTGGTGAAAACCTGAAGCAGCGACTTCAAGTGCAAGTCGAGCGCTTGTTTGACCGCGAACATCAGCCATGTCCGCAATTGCATCCACAACAACATGCGCACTCGGCACTGCGACAGTTGGCCACGGCGTCCCGTCAACAAGCACTTCAATTAGTTCTGACAGTGACGACACAGGACGTAACCGAGCCGGACGCGCCAACATTGACTCTGCTGCTGCTGAAGTTGCAACAACAACTTCGTACTGTGACACTGCGTCAACAAGCGGAGCCATTCCGGCTGTTGGTCGCAACGAACCATCAAGTCCTAACTCTGCGATGAATGCACACCGCTCTGCAGCTTCTACTGGCACGATTCCTTCTGCAACCAATAAACCAACTGCAATAGCCAAATCCATGCCGGCGCCACCTTTGCGCTCACCGCCGCCTGCCAAATTGATTGTTATTCGCCGCAGTGGCCATTCGAAACCACTCGACAACAATGCAGCACGTACTCGGTCACGTGATTCACGACAGCCTTCATCAGGAAGTCCCACCACCGTGAAACCAGGAAGCCCCTTTCCAACATGTGCTTCTACTGTTATGGGCGTTCCACGGGTGCCAAAAAGAGTGGCTGATCGGATAGCTGCATACATGTGCTGTGCCCTTCGGGTTCGAGTCTGTGATAATCGACTAGATGTGTGCGAGAAGGACTGCAGTTTTGGCAACGGCCATGGGTCTGATGTTTGCGCTCTCCGGATGTGCCGCGCCAGCACGCACAGGTTCGAGTTTCTGCGCACAACTTGGTCGTGAATTACCTGCCATTGGGCAGCCCATGGGAACCGGAACTGATGTCACGGCGATGGTTGATAGATATGAACGACTTCTTAAGCGAGCGCCACTTTCTATCGAAGGTGACTTCGCAATTCTGACCGGACTCTTGCAAGATGCATCAAAAGTGGACCCATCCGACAAAGAGGCACTTCAAAAAATGGCTGACGCTACTTATGCAGCAAATCAATCCGCACTGAACGTACGTGACTGGGTAAAGAGCACCTGCGCAGTGGACATATCCACTGGTCTCAACATTGATCCGCCGCGTTTGCCTACTACGACTATTGCGACAACAACGACAATTGCAATAACAGCGACTGTGGCTACAACAACCTCAACGGTTGTTCCGTAGAGATTCTTAGCGAATTTCTCCGCGCTTTACGATGACTTTGTCAACAAGGCCGTAGTTCTTCGCTTCTTCTGCGCTGAACCAGTGGTCGCGCTCACTATCGGCCTGAACTTCAGCAACTGTGTGGCCAGAGTGATGAGCAATCAATTCAGCCATGCGCAACTTGATAAAGCGTGACTGCTCTACCTGGATTGCAATGTCTGACGCTTGTCCGCGCAATCCAGCAAGAGGCTGATGCATCATGATGCGAGAGTTTGGCAATGTGTAACGCTTGCCTTCAGCGCCAGCTGTAAGAAGGAACTGACCCATTGAAGCGGCAAGACCCATGCACACTGTTGCCACATTGCAACTAACGAACTGCATGGTGTCGTAAATAGCCATTCCGGCAGTGACCGAGCCACCCGGGCTGTTGATGTACAACCAGATATCGGCATTGGCATCTTCGCCCTCGAGATACAGCAACTGTGCACAGATCTGGTTGGCGATGTCGTCGTTGACGTCCGTGCCAAGCATGACGACGCGGTTTTTCAGCAATCTCGTGAAAATGTCGGAGCGAGGATCGCCGCCAGCATCGATGGCCATTGGGCTGACAGGAAGTCCAGAAGTACTCATAGTGGATAAAGGCTACCTGCTCGGCCAGAATAGAGCCATGCCATCCGCCCCAGACTTCTCCCCCAACACTGACGAACTCGTCGGCAATAACTCCCAATTCGTCGCCGACTTTCGCGATGCCGGACTTGCCCTAGCTCCCAAACGTCACCTTGCAATCGTCGCCTGTATGGATAGCCGCATGGACATCTTCCAGATGCTTGGCCTTGCCCACGGTGATGCGCACATCATCCGCAATGCAGGTGGCGTTGTCACCGACGACGTCATCCGTTCGCTCGTGGTGTCTCAGCGCCTGTTGAACACACAAGAAGTAATTCTCATTCACCACACAAACTGCGGACTCCAAACCATTTCAGATGATGGGTTCAAGAAACAGATTGAAGTCGATTGCGGCATTCGTCCAAGCTGGGCTATCGAAGCATTCACCGACCCGTATGACTCTGTACGTCAATCAATGAACCGCCTCGGCCATAGTCCGTTCGTGATTTTCAAAGACCACATTCGTGGATTCGTCTACGACGTCGAAACTGGTCAACTTCTTGAGGTTGACTCAGACCCTCGTCACGTCCCCTAAAGGCGCGATACTCCACTGACGATGACGACAATGCGTTCGTCGTCGGAAATGCTGTCACGCATTGCAAGAACGCCCGCGAAACCAGAAATTCCTGTGGCGCACGAATTGAAACCACCAACATTGCGCACCAAGTCGTACGCACGATGTAAGTGATCTTCTGAAACAACCACTGGTGAACCACCTGTTTCTGCCATTGCATCAAGCACACTGATCCAGTCGTATGTTTCGTCATCCAAGATTCCGTCTGCAAACGACGACGGAGTCTCTTCCCACGGCCACATGCATTCGCTCCAGCGTGGGCCGGCATTACGAGCGCCGCCAGTTGCAATTGCGTTCGTCCATGCACGTCCTAACGGCGCGCAACCTTCAGTTTGTACCGCATGTAATTTCGGATGCACTCCAGCAATGCGCATCGACGAGCCAACACATGCAGCCAATGCACCGCCACCTACTTGAACGAAAATTCGGTCTGCAAAATGACCCAACTCTTCTGTTATCTCCCACCCAATTGTGCGGCCGCCGTCAAGACACCATGCGTTCTCTGTTCCTTGCACTCCGAAAGGAATGGCGCCAGCAGCAACAGCTTCGCGAAAACGCAACACACACGGGTCACCAGCTGGGTCTGTGTCGCGTCGCGGACACACAACAATTGTTGCACCGAGAGTTTTCAAAGTTTCCAGTACGGCCGCGGCAGCTGTTGGTGGAACATGAACTGCAATAGGCCACGACATTGCAGCTGCCAATGTGCTTGCTGCAATCGCCGCATTGCCACACGAAGCAATCGCAAGCGATGGACGAGTTGTTGGCGTCCACGGCGCAAGACCAGCAGCCTCCACCATCAGCAAGTGAAGCAACTCACTGAATATGTGCCGAGCTTTGTGCGAACCACCCACATTTGCAGTTTCATCTTTAACCCAAATACCACCAGTGGCAGAAAACCCAAGAGCTTCAGACAATTCATCACTGCGAGTTAGTGGGGTGCGCAAGAAACCGGTGCCAGCTACTCGAGAAACGGCTTCATCAGTTGACGTAATGATGGAAACGCGCTGAGCGTCGCTTAGACCAAGAGACTCCCCTAATGAGTCGACAGCCAAGTACCGACGAAACGCAAGGTACGGGTTCACTTCATCAGTCGGACGAAATGGTTCTACCGAAGATTCAAAATGAAGAACATGATGCCGATCAGACAATGAGGCGTTTGGACACAACCATGACAATGGAGTGGAAATCGATTCACGCGCACCACACACTGCACATACGAGGCCAGTGACCACGCCTGTCATGAATGACTACTTAGTAAAGCGAGCAACGCGTTGGTTGAACTCATTAATGAGATTGTCCCACACCGGAGCAAACCCGCGCACTGTGCGCCAGAACGATTGCGAACGACGTGCTTCGAACACGTCGAGTGGTGTGCCTTGTTGTTCTACCCAGGTGTAATACCCCAAGTTGAAAATACGGTTGCGTTCACGTTCGGTGCAATCAATCATGTTGTCAGTGCTGACAGATCCAAGATGCTCACTGAAGACTTCTGCCGCATCAATCTCCGTGAAGCCTTTAGGGAAACGAGTAGCAATTGTCTTTTTACGTTCGCTCGGATACAAGTCACTGCCGTCTGTTGCAATTGTGACAATTGCATCGTTGGCGCCGTAGCCCAACAGTTTTGCTGTCTTAATCGCGGCAAGAACATTGCAAATAGCTGAAAAACCAAAATGTGTAAGAGCATCAATGAGTTCAGGGCTCGCACTGTGACGATCTGCCAGATACTTCTGACCAGCAGGAGTGTTGAACAATACGTCAAGTTCATCAGTCGCTTTGTCGGTGACTGCGACAACAACGTCAGTATTCATAATGTTCTGAATAAGTGGGATGTGCTTGTCGCCAATTCCTTGAATGTTGTGCTCACCAAATCCATTTTCCAACATGGTTGGGCACTCAAGTGCTTCAACAGCAACGATGCGTGTGCCGTAAATGTCCTTCAAGCGATCTCCTGCTGCGATAGTGCCACCAGAACCAGTGGCAGAAGTAAATGCAGCAAGACGAATATTTGAGTGACCGTTTGCCTTTACGTGTTCGAAGGCGTGAGCCAAAGCGCGGCCAGTGACTTCGTAATGTCCGACATGGTTTCCGAATTCACAGAACTGATTCAAGATGAAGTTGCCAGGGTCCTTAGCCATTTCGTTACAGGCGTCGTAGATCTCTTTGACGTTGCTTTCGGTACCTGGCGTACGCACTACGTCTGCCTTGTCAACAACCCACTTATCAAGCCAATCAAAACGCTCTTGCGACATTCCTGCAGGAAGAACCGCTACACCACGCGAACCCATCAGACGACTGATAGCAATACCACCACGTGCATAGTTGCCAGTTGAAGGCCACACAGCGCGATGACGAGTCGGATCAAATTGACCAGTAATGACACGCGGTACGAAACATGAATATGCAGCAAGCACTTTGTGCGCTGTGATCATTGGGAACCTGTCTCCGAACACAACGATGATGGGTGACTCAACACCAGTCAATGACGGTGGTAACACCACATGCTCTGGTACGTCAACTTTGTCGCCCGCCATGTCGTTGTACCAGTGCACGCGAAACAAGTTGCGCGGGTCAGCAGCATTCTTGTCAACACCCTTGGTGATGTCGTTCGCGATACGACCTGGCTCGGCAAGTTCTCCGAATGTCGGCAGAACAATCTTCTGCTCGGCAAAACGCTGCACACTGTTCTTCAGCGAGCCTTCGTCTAGGACATGGCCAGCAAGTCCCAGCTGCTCCTCGAGAACAGAAGCGTCCAGGGTTGAATCAAGAGAGGGGCTGTTAATTACGGTCACCTTGACAGTTTGCCACCTCTGAGCCCGCCGACCTCTCTTACATAGCGGTACCCTTCTCATGTCGCCGACGTGGCCCAATTGGCAGAGGCGCCAGGTTTAGGTCCTGGATGTTGAGGGTTCGAGTCCCTCCGTCGGCACTATGGATATTTCTCGTCTTCCGACGCCATGCCCCGTAATTGACCTGTCCCTAATGCGGTCAAACATCGCGGCCATGGCAGCCGTTCATCCGGGGCGAGCATTGCGACCTCATGTCAAGGCTCACAAATGTTCCGCTATTGCAGCCGAACAAGTTGCCGCAGGTCACACCACTTTTACATGCGCAACCCCTCGAGAAATTCTCGGCCTCGTTGCCGCTGGTGTTGGTGAAGACATTTTGCTTGCAAACGAAACCGTCGACCCTTCCCGACTGGCGGCTCTTGCCGACGCACAATCATCTGCACTCATCACAGTTGCTGTTGATTCGTTAGAAACAATTCAAGCGGCATCATCTGCAGGAATACGCAATGTGCTTATCGACGTGAATGTGGGCTTACCTCGTTGTGGCTGCAGCCCCGAACAAGCAGGTTCACTGGCAGACGCAGCACGTTCCCTTGGTCTCATCGTTCGCGGAGTTATGGGCTACGAAGGCCACTTAATGATGTTGACTGATCGTCAGAAAAAACAAGACAAAGTTCACGAAGCAATGACATTGCTAGAACATGCCCACAACGATGTTGGCGGAGACATCATGTCTGCGGGCGGCACAGGGACATACGACATGTTTGGCGGTACAAAAGTGAACGAAGTGCAAGCTGGCAGTTACGCACTGATGGATACGCAGTACGCAGAATTGCAACACCCGTTTGCGCAATCTCTGTGGATTCTTGGCACTGTCATTTCGGTTAATGCCTCTTGGGTAGTTATTGATGTTGGCCTGAAATCACTCGGCATGGACCACGGCAACCCAACTGTTGATGGTTTCAGCGTGTGGTTCTGTTCAGACGAGCACACAACAATTGCCCCGGCTGAGGGAACACCAAAGCCGAAGGTCGGAGACCGCATTCGTGTGACCCCCGCGCACGTTGACCCCACAATGGCAATGCACTCTCATGCATATGTCATCGACAACGATTCCGTTATTGATGAGTGGGCAATTGACCTACGGGGTTGGTAACCCGAAGATTCGTGCCAGCAACTCAGGCACCTGAGCAAGTGCACGACCGCGGTGCGACACAGCATCTTTTTCCGCTCCGGTCATTTCAGCAAATGTGCGTCCGTCACCATCCGTGGGAATAAACAGCGCGTCATATCCAAACCCACTGTCACCACGTTCTGATTCTGCGATAGTTCCTCTGCATTCGCCACCGACAAAGTGAATATCGCCTTTTGATGACACGAGCGCAACAACAGTGCGAAATCGAGCAGACCGATTCGTAACACCATCAAGTTTCGCTAGCAACAACGCACGGTTATCTGCATCTGTCGCTTGTTCTCCGGCAAAACGCGCGCTTCGTACTCCCGGCGCGCCATTCAACGCTTCAACTTCTAGACCGGTGTCGTCGCTAATTGCCCATTCAGACGCATGATTGGCAATCTCAACAGCTTTGATGATGGCGTTGCCTTCCAGGGTTGGAGCATCTTCATCAATGTCGCCAATATCTGATGGTCGTGCAACAAGATCCACCCACGACGGCAGCAACCGTGCAAGTTCTTCAACTTTGTGCGGGTTAGCGCTCGCGCACACAATCCGCATAGCGCTACTTATCTCGAAATCGGGCGAGACACAGGTGCCTCTGCCAAAAGATCTGACTGCAACGAAAAGATTCGACCAAGTCCGATGTCTGCAAGCCCTAACAACTGATCAAGATCAGGGCGAGAAAATGCAACACCTTCTGCTGTTCCTTGTACTTCTACAAACTTTGGTTCGCCACCAGCTGCTGGGCGCAACATGACAACATTCATATCCACTTCTGCAGACGAATCTTCGATGTATGGCAGGTCAAGAACCGGCACGCCGTTGCAGATGCCCACAGAGATTGCAGCAACATACGAATGAAGCGGATTTTCCTTGATGGAACCGTTTTGAACCAATCGTGTCATTGCGTCGTGCAATGCAATAAAGCCACCGCAAATACTTGCGGTGCGAGTTCCGCCATCTGCCTGCAACACATCGCAGTCAACAACTACTTGACGCTCCCCTAATGCACGCATGTCACATGCCGCACGAAACGAACGGCCGATAAGTCGTTGAATCTCTACAGTGCGTCCGCTCTGCTTACCTTTGGCAGCTTCACGATCAACACGCTCTGGTGATGAACCAGGAAGCATTGAATATTCCGCGGTCACCCAGCCCTTGCCAGAGCCCTTCATCCAACGTGGCACATCTTCATCGATTGATGCTGTGCACAACACGCGCGTACGCCCAAATGACACCAACACTGAACCGGCAGCCATGTCGGTGAAGTCGCGTTGAAATGAAATTGGTCGCAGTTGATCTGCTGTGCGTCCGTCTGGTCGTGTCATGGCATATTCCTTTGTAGTGGGCGCATTATGTCTAGTCGGTTTTTGATCGTATCCACGGACTTGCCGAAGATAGTTCCGGCCCCAGCAATCTGCGACCGAAGTCAGCGAACCATTCCACGTCTCCCGACGACAAGAACGTGTGATTGCCTTCGCCTCGAGACGATGTACGAATGTTCAATTCGTCCAGCATGGCCGCAAGGGCAAACGCCGTTTCGTCTGCACTGGAGACAAGCACCACTTCAGGCCCCATCACTTCGCTAATCACCCGCGACAAAAATGGGTAATGAGTGCAGCCCAATAGCAACGCATCAATATTTGCTGCTACAACCGGCGCCAATAAACGTTCGGCGAGCAACATCACTTCGTCTCCGCTTGTCTGGCCACGCTCTACAAACTCAACAAACCCAGGACACGCACATGCTGTTAATGACAACGAGGCGTCAATATCGGCCAGTGCTCGCTGATACGCACCCGATGAAATAGTTCCAACAGTTCCGATGACTCCCACTCGCTTTGACTTCGACGTCAACGACAATGCATGCGCACCAGGTTCCACAACACTGACAACAGGCACGGGCAACTCTGCAGACAATTCTGTAAATGCCGCGGCCGATGCGGTGTTACACGCAACAACAATTGCCTTCACGTCGTGGTCGTTCACCAAACTCCAAGCAAGTTCGCGCGCAAAACCACGCACTTCCGCAGCTGGCCTTGGCCCATACGGATACCGACCCGTGTCTCCGATGTACACGAAGTCTTCGGATGGCAACACATCAATCACTGCGCGAGCAACAGTGAGCCCTCCGAAACCGGAGTCAAACATCCCAATTGGGCGATTGTCGGTCCCGGTCATCTCTTCAGGCTAGGCGTAGTCTCGTATCCCATGCTTGCTGCCACACTTCTCGCCCTTGCAGCAGCAGTGTTACACGCGGGCTGGAACCTATGGGTGAAGCAGAGCCACGATCGATGGATTGCCTTATGGGGCCAGATGACCTGTGCCGGAATCATGTGCGCTGCGTTGCTTGTTGCCCTTGGCGGAGCCAACAACATTGCGTGGTGGCCGCTTGCAGCAAGTTCCACTATCCATTTGATCTATGTGGTGTTGCTTGCTCGTGCATACAACCTCGGTGACTTCTCTGTCACCTACCCCATAGCCCGGGGCACAGGCGCGCTGGTTGCGGCCATTGGTGGCATTCTGTTCTTGTCTGACCACTTGTCAGTCTTAATGTTCATCGGAATCGGCATTGCTGTTGTCGGCATTCTGTTACTTGCAGGTCCGGCCGACAACTCACACGTCGTTGCAGCCCTGATGGTTTCAGTGACAATCGGTGCGTATTCCGTTGTCGATAGTTATGGCTCGCGGCAGATGGGTGGCAATTTGTATCCGCTGCTCTTGTTTATGGGTAGCGGAATCACGATGTCAACGTACGGTCTCGCAACAGGTCGACGTCATGACATGACTACTGCACTTGCATCAACGTGGAAACGATTCAGTGTTGCGGGAATTGCATCTGTTGCCACTTATTGGATGGTGCTGATCGCGGTACAGAAGGCGCCGGTTGGTTACGTGACTGCCCTACGAGAATCAAGCGTTGTCATCGTTGCTCTAGTTGGCACTCGCTACCTAGGCGAAAAAGACATGAAACGTCGCGTTTTTGCTGCTTGCGTCGTGGTCGCCGGACTCGGCGTTCTGATTGC
>CAIZMV010000094.1 GCA_903934195.1 uncultured Acidimicrobiaceae bacterium
GCAGGAATTTGAGTAAGAAGTGCAATCAATTCGCCTGACGAAATATCTTCACCGGCGTGCGCAACTGCACCTTCTTCAAATGCCGTGAGTACATCGCGCATCATTTCGCCCGGAGCTAATTCTTTGTACACCGTGAGAACTGCGCCTGAAATGAGTTGCTGAAGAATGCCATTTTCGCGGCCCTCTTCTAGAGCTTCAATCTCCACTTTTCCGCCTGTCGACGATGCCAAAGCATCAAGGTCGCTAATGCGTGGTGCTACTTCGCGCTCCCCTGCTCGTAGTGCACGACGCACTGCGTTTGCACTAAGAATTTCGAAGTTAGACACTGACAAACGAACGCTGACACCACTGCGCTGGTTGACATGGCTGCTGACACGAGCTTGATGCGAGAACGTAGCGATAATGCGCTCCATGAACTCAGGCATGGTGACTTTGACATCACCAATTGAAGCTGCACGCGACTCTTGACGCATGATGGCGATTTCGGTATCAACTTCAAGTGGATAATGCGTACGAATTTGGCTACCGAAACGGTCTTTCAGCGGAGTAATGATGCGACCACGGTTTGTGTAGTCCTCTGGGTTTGCAGACGCAACCAACATGACATCAAGCGGAAGACGAATCTTGTAGCCACGAATTTGCACGTCACGTTCTTCGAGAACGTTCAGCAAACCAACTTGAATTCGCTCTGCAAGGTCTGGCAATTCGTTGATTGCAAAAATTCCGCGGTTGGTGCGTGGCACTAATCCGTAATGCAATGTGAGTTCGTCACTGAGGTAACGGCCCTCTGCAACTTTGATGGGGTCAACTTCACCAATGAGGTCGGCAATTGATGTATCTGGTGTTGCAAGTTTTTCACCGAATCGCTCACTGCGGTGCACCCAAGAAATAGGGGCGTTCTCACCTTCAGCCGCAATGAGATCGCGTGCGTGACGTGACACCGGGTTGTATGGGTCGTCGTTGATTTCACTGCCTGCGATGATTGGCATCCACTCATCAAGAAGATCAGTAAGCGAACGAATCATTCGAGTCTTTGCTTGACCGCGTTCACCGAGGAAAACAACGTCGTGACCGGCAAGCAACGCATTTTCCAGTTGTGGCATCACGGTGTTTTCGTATCCCATGACACCTTCAAACAAAGGCAGGCCTGCAGAGATATTGCGTACGGCGTTGGCGCGCAATTCTTCCTTGACAGGAATGGATTTCCAGCCTGAGGCACGTAGTGCCGCCAGAGTGACAGGAAGAGATGCAGGGACAGCAGGAATTGTCATGCAAATGACAGTACCCCGAGAGCCTTAGTGAGCCCTCAGCCGAAACAATTTATTTGCGAGCAAGATCCTTGCGGTTTGCAAACTTGGCCTTGCGGAAGTCCTTGTTCATAAGGGCAATGACGTCGATGGAAATTTCCTTCGGGCATGCTGCTTCACATTCGCCATGGTTTGTGCATGAACCGAATTTCTCGTCCATGGTTTCCACCATTGCTTCAACGCGTGAATACCTCTCGGCC
>CAIZMV010000095.1 GCA_903934195.1 uncultured Acidimicrobiaceae bacterium
GTGGAGCGGAACCCGCAAAGAGAAAAACAGAATGCGATTTATTGGGCCAATGGCGCACCTTGTTGGCCGCCCCCGAATTCTGCGCTTCTTTTTTAATCGAACATTGCCCCGCGGGCACGAAACACGCCGTTACGTGTCATGGATGATTGCAGAGAACCGTCGCAATGACCCGTGGATGATTGCTGATGCAGGCAAAGCGATTGCAACATTTGATGCGCGAGGCTTTGCACCTACGTTGAATAAACCAGCAAGTTTTGTTTTTACCTTGCGCGACACCGTGGTGTTGCCGCACAAACAACAGGCACTTGCTTCAGCAGTCTCTGCACAAATTATTGAACTAGACGGCGATCACATGGCACCTATTGTGATGCCACGCGAATTCGCAGTCGCTACTCGCCAGGCTGTTGATCTGGTTGTTGCTGCAATACAGCAGCGTTGAGCTTTTCAAGCGCCTCGGTAATTGCATCGGTTTGTTCACGCAGGTCTTCCATAGTGACAAGGTCTGCTAACACCAAACGCACACCGGCCAATTCACGGGCCAAATACTCAGTATCTGCTTGCGTTCTGGCAGCTAAGCCACGGTCACGTTCAAGCTGTTCGTTGTCGCGATCTTCTTGACGATTTTGTGCAAGCAAAATTAGCGGTGCAGCGTATGAAGCCTGCAACGACAGAATCAGCGTGAGGAAGATAAACGGATATCCGTCGAACTGAAGTGGTTTGTAGATATTGACAATGACCCAGGTGACAACCACAATCGACTGAATAACTAAGTAACGGCCCGTGCCTAAGAAACGCGCAATGGATTCGCTGAATGAACCGAATGCATCGGGGTCATAGTGAATACCAACACGGCGGCGCTGGCGTGGGGTTGTTAAGTCTGTACGGCGCTTCATGATGTAGCCGCCTGACGCCTGCGCTGTCTCCAGTCGGCTGGCAACATACGGTCAAGCACGTCGTCAACTGTGATGGCGCCCAACAAATGTCCGCCATCGTCGCACACACCAACTGCAAGAAGGTTGTACGACGCTAAGAACTCTGCAACTTCACGGTCTGATTGGTTGGCAGTAACTGTTGGCTCGTTCGAAACGCAACGGCCTAGTTCGGTGCTTGGTGGTTCACGCAACAAACGCTGCAAGTGCACAACACCAAGGTATGTACCTGTAGGCGCTTTGAATGGCGGCTGTGTAACAAACACCTGCGCAGCAATAGAGACAAGCCATTCAGGGTTACGTACTTGCGCTAATGCTTCTGCAACCGTTGCATTGGAACCCATCACAATGATTTCCGGCGTCATCAAGGCACCTGCAGTACCTGGCGCGTATGACAACAATGAACGCACAACATCGGCATCATCATCATCCATTGCTTCCAGCACGCGAGAACGTTGCTGTGCAGGCATCTCTGCCAACAAGTCGGCAAGGTCGTCGAACTGCATTTCTTCCAACACGTCAATGAGGCGATCCATGTCGAGGTTTGCAATCAGTGCAAGCTGTTCACTCTCTGGCATTTCTTCCAGCAAGTCAGCAAGACGATCATCATCCATTTCTTTTGCCAACAACTGACGCTGTGCAAATGGCAATGAGCGCACTACGCCAGCCACGTCGCTTGGGTGCATGTCACGAAGACGAGCAGCTTCAGCAGCCATTTCGGTAGCGGGTGCAAACAATGTGCTCACTTCGGTCCAGTCGACCAAGCGATATGTGGAACGACGCCCAAGAACCCCACGGCGAGTGAGACGCACTTTGGAGACTTCCCAGCCAGATTCACGGGCGCCAACGGTAGGGCGCAGGGCAACGTCGCTGATCGACTCCCCATTGAGGCGCTTATCGATGATGTCGCGGCCAAGCATGTGCTCGCCCTGGCGAGGCTTGAAGGGGTTCAGGTCCACGTCCCAGCTGCGCAGGCGGGCGCCTTCGGTGTCGAGGGA
>CAIZMV010000096.1 GCA_903934195.1 uncultured Acidimicrobiaceae bacterium
GTGCATGGCATCGTGCCGCCAATACAAACATCTTTCGATAGTCCAAACATCTTGACGAGATCGTCGGCGACGAATTCTTCAGCAGATGATGCTGCGGTGAAGTTAGCAAAGGCATATCCGTGGGGATTCACATTCAGTCCCACTGAAACGTCAGTGGAAGCGAGATTTGCTGAACCAGACGAGGAACCGCCGCCACAGGAAGCAATGAACATTGCGCCCATCGTGACGAAGGCCAAGCGACGTGTAATTTTCATTTTCAGCTCGCTTTGCATTATGACCAAGTGCCATTGGCACGCGAGAACACAACGACTGAGCCCTTACCTGCATTAGGACCACCAATTGCGACCGTGTTGCCATCGGAAGAAAGAGAAACTGATGAACCAAAGTTTGCCTTCGCCTCTGCGCCGGCAACTGTAAGAACTTGTTGCAACGACCACTCTGCACCGTTACGCACGAATACTGTTGTCGAACCTTGGTCAGACACATTTCCAACATCGACACCGGCCGCACCAACGGCGACAGTGTTGCCGTCAGCAGAGAGGGCAACCGATACGCCGAAGACATCCCCAGCTGCTCCAGCTTCACCAAGCAAAGTTTTCTGCAACTTCCAGGCACCATCAGTGCGACCAAAAACAAGAACGTTTCCTTGGTCGGCTTTGCCAGAAACATCGGCGTAGACAGCGCCGATTGCAAGAGTATTACCGTCTTTCGAAATGGCCATCGAGTAGCCAAACCAATCTTTTGCTGCGCCATTTGCATCAGAAAGCACTTCTTGCTGCACCCACTTGCCACCTGAGCGACCAAACACTGTGACCGAACCTTGATCGCTATTGCTTTTCAGCGACCCGACCGCCAACGTAGAACCGTCGGCGGAAACGACTACTGCTCCACCAAATGCATCTCCGTCTTGGCCAGCGCTCAGTGAAGCTTGATTTGCTACCGGACTAGGAGCTTCTGTGACTGCGGGAGCCTCGCTTGAAGTTGGTGATGCGCCTTCCACCGTGGTTTCAGTAGTTCCTTCTTCGCCTTCAAGCGTGGTGGTGGTGAGTGCACTGTTCTTCACGCGCTTGACGGTGGTTGCAGTCGAGGACGACTCACCTCCACATGCTGCGAACAATACAGACGACAATGTGACAACCAGGCCAACATGGGCCAATCGACGGACAAGTACGTGATTCATGGGATCCTCCGGGAAACGATGAGCCGAGAGTAGCACAGTCACCGACTGTTAAGCCTGCCCGTCAAGGGTTACTTACGACACATTCATCAGGGGTCTTAGCTAGGAATCAAAGGGAGCGAGAAGTTCTCCTCGTAATCCGCGTTACCGACTAAAGACTCACGTCCGCCGACCAAAAGCTCATTCAACGCATCTTGCCTTGGAAAATACTAAAGGCACCTGTTCAAGTAAAACTTGGACGGGTGCCTTTTTTAGTGGGCGTTGAGGGACTCGAACCCCCGACCCTCTCCTTGTAAGGGAGATGCTCTAGCCAACTGAGCTAAACGCCCGAATGTTTCGGAGCCCACAGCATATAGGGGTACCGGGCTAGCCCCTACATCGCGATGACGCCGGAAGGCACCCAACTGCCATGTGCGCCATAGGGAACGCGTTGCGGCAAGTGAATCGTTGCGAGGGGCGGCCCAGTGAAATTCTGGGCGTCGATAATGATTAGGCGTGATTTCTCGGTTGCGGTGTCGTGCACGATGGTCATTACATAGCCGTCGTCTTCGGCTCCAGCAGTCGAGGACGGAGCAAAGACTGGCTCTCCCCCACGTGTCGTTGCACCGAGGTGATGTTCCCAACACTTACCCGTTGACAAGTCGTACTTCCACAGTGACGACCCGTAGACGGGCTCTTCAGAGTTGCCTTCTCCGCCCAATGACATGAGATACGCAAACTGTGCCTTTGAACCGACATACGCATCATTGACTCGACCAAAGTCTCCGGGACGATCATCAACCATTTCTTCGGTGACTTTTCCAGAGATGGGGTCAATAGTCCACTTGTAGAGTCGCCCTACTTCTGCATAGTCGTCTGAGCTTGAACCGAATGCTTCGTTCTGTCGCGACACATGAATCACAATGTTGTCGCCGTCGTCATATGCATTCACCGGGTGGAATACGTAGCACGGATCAATTTCGAACCACCGAGTGTCGCTTCCGCGACCATCACGTGGCATCACACCGAGGCGTGCACCAGCATCGCGATTGAATTTGAACGGAATGCCGGAAGCAATTTCCCCGAGATCAAA
>CAIZMV010000097.1 GCA_903934195.1 uncultured Acidimicrobiaceae bacterium
GCAGGAATGTTTGTTTCGCGTTCAACCCACAACACCGTGTCACGAGTGTGTTCGCGGGTGGATCCGCCTGCACCGTATGTGACTGAAACAAACGAGGGCCCAAGAGATTCAAGTTCAGCAATTGTGCGACCAAGCGACATTGAACCTGCAGTTGTTTTGGGAGGCGAAAATTCAAAAGAGAATGTTCGTCCCGCCGCAAGGAGGTCACCAATACGTGCCATTTGTCTAGTCTACGACTTACCTAGTGACGGAAGTGGCGTGATCCGGTGAACACCATGGCAATGCCATGAGTGTTGGCTGCCGTGATGGATTCTTCGTCTCGCACACTGCCACCGGGTTGGAAAATTGCAGTGACACCAGCGGCAGCCAACTCTGAAACCGTATCGCCGAATGGGAAAAAAGCATCGCTCGCAGCGACTGAACCAGTGGCACGGTCACCTGCGCGCCCAATAGCTAAACGTGCCGCATCAATGCGGTTTGGCTGTCCCCCGCCAATGCCAACAACAGTGTCGCCATGTGCAAGCACGATGGCATTGCTCCAGGTGGCCGCAACTGTTTGCCATGCCAACATCAGGCTTGACCACTCATCGGCGCTCGGCGCACGTTCGGTAACCACAGTGAAATCATCGAGCGGTTCATCAACTTCATCGACTGACTGCACAAGAAGGCCGCCGTCAATTGACCGAACATTGATTGCCATCGAACCGAACGGTGCAACGGCTTCGAACACACGAAGCGAAGGTTTCGCACACAAAATTTCAAGCGCATCAGACGTGAATGAAGGGGCGATGACAACTTCAGTGAAGGTCTTATTGATCTCTGCGGCAGTATCACCATTGACTTCACCATTCACCGCAATGATGCCGCCGAATGCACTGATTGGGTCTGCGCCGTGCGCCTGTGAATACGCCTCAAAAATTGTGGGCGCAAGTGCAACACCACAGGGGTTTGCATGCTTCACCACAACTGCAGCTGGCCGATCAAAGCGGCTCACCAATTGCCATGCAGCTTCCGTATCAAGAACATTCAGATACGACATTTCTTTGCCATTGAGTTGAGTAGCAGAATCCCACCAGCTCTCGACGCCAGGAAGGCGATACCGCGCTCCTGTTTGATGTGGGTTTTCTCCGTAACGCAATACTTCAGCGCGTTCTGCGACCAACGTAAGAATCGGCGGCACTGTTGCATCTTCACGATCACTCGTTTCGTCTGCAAGCCACGACGAAATTGACGCGTCGTACGCACTAGTGATTCTGAATGCTTTCTGGGCTAAACGACGACGTGCACCAACACTGAAAAAATCACCGCTAATCATTTCTAATACGTCGGCGTAATCAGCAGTATCTACAACAACACCAACATGAGCAAAGTTCTTTGCAGCTGCGCGCACCATTGCAGGCCCACCAATATCAATCAGTTCAATACCTGGCTTCGAAGAGAACGGGTACAAGTTGACAACAACAAGATCAATTCCTTCAATGCCGTTCTTTTCCATCTCAGCAACATGATCCGGATTTGAACGATCAGCAAGGATTCCACCGTGAATCTTCGGGTGAAGTGTGACTACGCGATGATCAAGAATCGGAGCTAGTCCCGTGATCTCTGCAACATCTGTAACTGGAATGCCAGCAGCAGAAATAACAGCGGCTGTTCCGCCACTAGAGAGCAACGACCAACCGAGTTCATGAAGCGACGTCGCAAATTCGACGATGCCCGTTTTGTCGTATACAGAAAGTAGTGCGCGTGGCACTCAGCTCAGCCCAGCAACGATGGTGGCCATGAGTTGACCTGCTTCGGTGGGGTTGTTTCCCACTTTCACGCCTGCATCACGCAATGCATCCATCTTGCCCTGTGCAGTTCCCTTGCCACCAGAAACAATGGCGCCAGCGTGGCCCATCTTTTTTCCGGCAGGTGCAGTAACACCTGCGATGTACGCAGACATTGGCTTTGTCACATTGGCCTTAATGAACTCTGCTGCTTCTTCTTCAGCTGAACCACCAATTTCACCAATCATGATGATGGCGTGAGTTTCTGGGTCTGCCTGGAATTCACGCAAGCAGTCAATAAACGAAGTTCCGGGAACTGGGTCGCCACCGATACCAACGCATGTTGATACGCCGATTCCGAGTTGCTTCAATTCATACAGTGCCTGATAGGTAAGAGTTCCAGAGCGTGACACGATGCCAACGTTCGGACCTTTTGCAGTCGGTAGTTGTGCAATTTCACCGGCAGTAATACCGATGTTGCATTTTCCTGGGCTAATGATGCCTGGGCAGTTTGGCCCGAGCAAACGAACTTTTGGAAAGTCACGAATCAAAGTGTTGTACGTGCGCGCTTCGTCTTGTGCAGGAATTCCTTCAGTGATGCACACGATGAAAGTGATTCCAGCAGCAGCAGCTTCAAGAATTGCAGCAGAAGCAGCCTTCGGTGGAACAGTTACGAATGATGCAGTTGCGCCGGTTGCCTTCACTGCTTCAACAACATTGTTGTAGACAGGAATGCCTTCAACGTCTGTGCCGCCCTTGCCTGGCGTAACACCAGCAACGATTTGTGTGCCGTATGCCTTGTTACGAAGTCCGTGATATTTGCCTTGGCCGCCTGTGAGGCCCTGCACAATAACTTTGGTGTTTTGATCGACGAAAATTGCCATGACTGATGTCCTTACTTTGCGAGCGCAACAGCTGCTTCAGCAGCTTCGAGCATCGTTGACTTACTGGTGAGTTTTGATTCAGGGATTCCGGCATTCTTCAGAATGTCGCGTCCCTCTGTTGCGTTCGTGCCGTCAAGGCGAATAACAATCGGGGCACGCAGGTCAACGCGACCAAGTGCTTCCACAATGCCCTTTGCAACTTCGTCACCGCGGGTGATTCCACCAAAGATGTTGATGAAGATGCTCTTGACGTTCTTGTCAGAGTTAATTACTTCAAGTGCGCCAGCCATTACGTCGGCATTTGCTCCGCCACCAATGTCAAGGAAGTTTGCAGCACTGCCGCCCACTTGGTTCACAACGTCGAGTGTGCTCATTGCAAGACCAGCACCGTTAGCGATGATGCCAACTGTGCCGTCAAGGCCGATGTACTGAAGTCCTTTTTCACGAGCAAGAAGTTCGCGAGCATCAAGTTCAACAGTTGCTTGAAATTCAGCCCATTCAGGGTGACGGAATTCAGCGTTCTCATCAAGGCTGACTTTTGCATCAAGTGCATGCACTTCGCCAGTTGGCTTCAAGATCAGCGGGTTGATTTCAGCAAGATCGCAATCGCCTTCAACGAAACAGCGGTAGAGCTTCACCAAAATGTCGGCAACGCCTTGTTGCGCCGCATCAGGAATCTTTGCGTCAACTGCAGCTTTCTTTGCAGCGGCTGCGGACAAACCATCAACAGGATCAATGTGCAACATAAGGATTGCTGCTGGATTCTTCTCAGCTACTTCTTCAATCTCTACTCCGCCTTCGCGGCTCAACATAAGAAGGTGCTTCTTTGCGCCACGATCAAGAGTGAATGATGCGTAGTACTCCTCTGCAATGTCTGAAGCATTTTCAACCCAGACACGCTTCACAACGTGGCCCTTGATGTCCATGCCCAAGATATTTCCGGCGTGTGTGCGAACTTCATCAGCGTTATTGGCCAACTTGATGCCGCCTGCTTTACCGCGGCCGCCAACTTGTACCTGAGCTTTTACAACTACCGGGTATCCGGCAGCATCTGCAGCGGCGATTGCTTGATCAACAGTGACTGCAACGTCACCCTTTGATACGGGAATGTCGTAGCGCGCAAAATACTGCTTGCCCTGATATTCGAAAAGGTCCATGAGTTACTCCCTATTGTCGAGTTCTTCTTCAAGCCATTGGCAAATCACTTTGAGTGATGAACCAGGGCCAAAAATGTTTCCAACACCTTGCTCGCGTAAAGCGCGCGCATCGGCATCGGGGATAACGCCACCACCGAAGATAAGAATGTCGGCCATGTCGCGATTCTTGAGTTCTTCAACGGTGCGTGGAAAGAGTGTGAGGTGCGCACCCGACAGAAGCGACAGCCCTACGGCGTCAGCATCTTCCTGCATTGCAGTTTCTGCAATTTGTTCGGGGGTCTGATGCAGACCGGTGTAAATGACCTCGAAACCATGGTCACGAAGAGCACGGGTAATGACCTTTGCTCCACGGTCATGGCCGTCCAGACCAGGCTTGGCAACTACTACTCGATACGGGCGCTTCACAGAAGGTAAACCCTACGCCGTACGAGGGTTTCCATACCAACCCGCCAGAATAGGGACATGGCTTTCCCCCGTCCTCGCAGTCCCCTTGCTCGTGCAGTTGTGCCCGTTCTCGGAGGCATCGCATTTTTTGCCCTGTTCTTTGCGGGTTTGTGGCTGGTAGCTACC
>CAIZMV010000098.1 GCA_903934195.1 uncultured Acidimicrobiaceae bacterium
CGAACCGCAAAACCAAAAGCACGTATTGCAGCTGCTGAAGCACTGATTGCTAACAAGCCAGATGGCCCGGCGCGACAAGGCGAATTGGGATTAGACCTTGGTAGCAAGCGACTCGGTTCTAAAGGAATCGAAATGCTTGGTGTTGGTTTCACATGGCCTGACGGTCATGAAGTTCTGCATGCTTTTGATCATGCACTGGAACCTGGTGATCGTTTAGGAATTGTTGGGCCAAACGGTGCAGGCAAGAGCACATTGCTCGACATGATTGCTGGTCGCCTTACAGCTACCGTAGGCACCATTGATATTGGAAAAACAGTGTTGGTGGGTTACTACGACCAGCTGGGCAAAGAACTTGACCTATCAAAGCGCGTACGTGATGTTGTTGCAGGCGACAAGGGCTCACCATCTGTTGAAGACCTGAACTTGATGAAGCGTTTTTGGTTCGATGGCGACGCACAGTTTGCACCGTTAAGCACATTGTCTGGTGGCGAACGTCGACGTTTGCAGTTGCTGCTCACACTGATTGAACAACCGAATGTGTTGTTGTTGGACGAACCAACGAACGACTTAGACCTTGATACTTTGCGCGCACTTGAGGATTACCTTGACGATTGGCCAGGCATTGTTGTTGTCGTTAGCCACGACCGCGCATTTATTGACCGCACTGTGGAAGAGATTTTGGCGCTCGACGGCGAAGGCGGGGCTGCGTTGGTACCTGGCGGTGTTGCAACATGGCTTCAGCAACGTTCTGCACGCGTGTCGACGCCTCGTTCTGCACCGAATCAGCGATCATCTTCAACTAAACCTGCAAAGCAGAAATCATCTCGTAGCCCAAGCACGTTGAACAGACTGATTGCCAATGTTGAAAAAGACATGACGAAGCGCACGACTCGACAGACAGCGTTGTATCAAGACATCGCTGATGCAGGTAACGACCACAAGAAACTCGCTGCGTTAGGCGAAGAGCTTGCTGCACTGCAAACCGCGATTGAATCGCTTGAAACTCAGTGGTTAGAACTCACCGAAGAACTCGGAAGCTAGCTCTTTAAACAGTTTCTGAATATCAAGTCTTGGAACCTCGACCATGTGCACTAATTCGCTTTCCTTCGCGAGTTATGTGTGCACGAACCTGAGACCGAGGCAAAATCTTCTCTGCAGACTTGCGAGACGAATCATGAGTGTCTGGTTCTGAAAGGCGCATTCGCAATTCCATTCCTGTGACTCGAATGAGCCTCGACAGCGTTTCAACCGATGGGGATCTTTTGCCTGATTCATATGCCGAAATTGCGGCCTGACTTGTCTTACCTTTTCGGGCTAGTTCGGCCTGAGTGAGACCGGCCTGCAAGCGAGCCGTATGAATCAAATTGCGGGAATACACCTCTTTGGCCATACTTCAATTATACCTGTACAGATATATTAAGTTGGAAGAACTCGGAAGCTAGTTCACAAAAGACGCAAGCTCTGCTGCGGTAATTCCGGCCAGAGTTTCCCGACGAATCATGCGGCCATTCACATCGTGGCGCATTGGCACATCTACATGGTGCGGCACCGCAAGCACAATGGCGCCGGCGGCTAGAGCAGAGGCAACACCCGTAGGTGAATCTTCAATTGCTACACACTTCGTGATGTCAACACCCAAACGTTCAGCAGCAAGCAGGTACGCATCAGGGTGTGGCTTGCCACGCTCAACATCGTCGCCCACAACAGACACATCGAATGCACCAGTCGGCAATGCACCGACTACCTCGTCAGCAAACCGACGCCACGACATGGTGACAAGCGCGGTAGGAATTCCAGCAGAGCGAACATCAGCCAGTAACTCACGTGCACCCGGACGCCATGGCACTTCACGCTTCAGTTCCGTGACCACGCTGTCTAACAGCAGTTCAACAATCTCATGCGGAGACAACCGAACGCCACCATGTTCAATCATGAAACGACCAGAATCGAGAAGGTCGAAACCTACAACTGATCGTGCGAGGTCATCGCTCCAAGAATCGCCGTGTTCTGCCACCACCGCATATTCGGCAGCGAACCAATACGGCTCGGTATCAACGATGGTGCCATCCATATCCCACAACACGGCTTGCAACTGATTCAA
>CAIZMV010000099.1 GCA_903934195.1 uncultured Acidimicrobiaceae bacterium
CTTGACTGCACAGCAGCCACTGAACAACGTGGTGCGTGTTGCTCTGCAATCAATGGCCGCTGTTATGGGTGGTACGCAAAGTTTGCATACGAATGGTTACGACGAAGCTCTTGGTCTTCCGACTGAAGCGGCTGCTCGTATTGCATTGCGCACACAGCAAGTTATTGGGTACGAAAGTGGAATAGCTGATACTCCAGACCCACTTGCTGGTTCATATTTCGTCGAAACATTGACAGATGAAGTGGAACGTCTTGCATGGGAATACATCGAGCGCATTGATGCGATGGGTGGCGCTGTTGATGCCATTGAAGCCGGCTTCCAAATGGATGAAATTGAACAGAGTGCGTATGAATACACAAAGTCAATTGACGATGATGAGCGCGTAATTGTTGGCGTCAATAAGTTCACGGTAGAAGGCGAAGGGGAGCCGAATGTGTTCCCAATCGACCCAACTCTTGCTGTTGGTCAATTGGAACGTCTGAAGAAGTTCAAGGAAAATCGTGACCACGTAAAAGTTGCAGCACTTCTTGAAGAAGTTCGTGCCGCTGCCCGTGGCACAGACAACATTTTGATTCCGATGAAAGAGGCATTGCGTGCGCACGCAACCCTTGGTGAAGTCAGTGATGCCCTACGTGACGTGTACGGCACCTATAAGCCTGGCCGGTAGTACTCGCCATGAGCGAACAGAACGTCATTGTTGAACGGGTCGGAAACCGACTCGACATTGTTCTGAATCGCCCAGATCGAAAGAATGCGATCACGCAACAACTAGCAGTTGAATTACGCGATGCATTTCTCAATGTTCCTTCTGACGTTGGTTGCATCTTATTGTCAGGTTCTGGTGGGGCATTCTGTAGCGGTATCGACCTGAAAGTCGCTGGTGCCGACCTTAAGAATGAACCCTTGACCGCGTGGGTAGAAGTGCATGCTGCGATGTATCAGTGCCGCGTGCCAGTGGTTGTCGCTCTCGAGCGGTACGCCATTAATGCTGGTGCGGCGCTTGCGCTGGCCGCAAACATTGTTGTTGCAGGCGAATCTTCGTTTCTGCAAGTGGGTGAGATTGCAATGGGGGTTGCGGCGCCAATGTGTCAAGCCTGGCTGCATCTGAAGCATTCGCAAGCAGTTGCTGATCGTGTTGTCTTGGTTGGCGATCGCATCGTGGGTGCCGACATGGTGGAGCTTGGACTTGTTTCAGAGGTTGTTGCCGACAGTGAAGTATTGAATCGCTCACGGATTGTTGCCGACCATATTGCTTCTCACCCGCAGCGTGGGCGTGACGGAATTGAACGCACGTGGGATTCGTTACGTGGCCGTATTGACAACCCAGATGAATGGTTTGCGAACCTAATCAAGCGTTGATGGGTCTACAAACATTCTTGTAGTGAATCCCACTTAATCTGCTTGCTGTTTGTGCGGTAGTAGTAACCACGTGAACCAAAAGTGCCCGTGATGGGACACAGCTTCTTGTATCCCCAATTCATGATTCGTTGGTGGAGGTTTTCTTCAAGGCCACGATCAAATGTTTGAAAGATAACGTCTGGTCGCAGTTTGCCGATGCTGTAGTCATAATCCCACTTGTTGTGTCCCGGGAAAAATTCTCCATGAGGAGCACTGGTTGCAATAAATGTGTCGTTCTTGCCAAGGAGATCGAGCATTGTTCGGTGCGAATAGTAGGCAAGCACACCGGCCCAGACGGTAGCGATGCTTGCATCTGCTTCTGTCGTATCACGCATGGTCTCAACCGATTCGGTAACAAAAAGATTGGTGTTAGTCAGCAGCAGGTCATTGTTCTTTTGTTGTTGTGCCACTGGGTACGCACTGACAATGATGCACGTTGCCGCTACTACTGCACCAGCAACATAGCCATCACGAGGGATGAAAGAGAGAAGAAGAATTGTGAGCGCAATGACTACTGACACGATGGCGACAATATAGAAGTGCTTCCTGGAGAATCCGAACGGATTAACTGTGACGCCAGCGCCAACAGTTGTGAGGACCACAGTTAGGGATATGAACACTGGCGTAACACGTTTGCGAAGAGTATTAAACGACAATCCGATAGTGAGGGGAACTAGGGGAAGAATTGTGGCGTAGAAGCGATTGAGCATCTCGCCTTCCCAAGCATCGCCCCCGATGTAAACGGCATACGCAGCCATTGCTACAAACATCGCTGACGCAATGAAAACAACTCGACGATGGAACTCTGTTGACCGCAATTGGGTGATAACGGCGATTGCAATGATTGCAAATAGCACTGAAGTTTTGGCGCTAGAGGCCAGGCCACGTGAGATGCGGTCTACTGGGGAAACGCCGTCCATTTTCAGGTGATACGTGTTCGGTAACCAACTTCCCCAGTAGAGCTTTTGAACTAGGCACACTGACGCTGCAATGGCAACAACTGTCGCGCTGTAGATAGCAGCAAGTCGAATTTTGATGTAGGCGGGCCCCCACATCAGAAGTGCTGCAACTGAAACCACACAAAAGATTGCGAAATCAAGTCGCGTGGCGATACCAAGAACAATCGGAAGAATCATAGAAAAACTGATGCGTACCCTGCCGTCCCGAACGTGGTTGACGGTTGCTCGTAACAAAAGAAGACAAAAGAATGTGAGAGCACCTACTTCCATTCCTCGCAATGTCCAGTACGTAAGCGGATACAGAAAAGGCAGAGAACCTGCTGAAAGAACTGCGATGAGGTGATTGTTGCCAGTGCTGTACGTGTGCACTAGATCAAAGATGACCCAGGATGAAGCAAGAATGAGAAGGATCCCGGTAATTGATACCAATAGAGCAGCGGATGAGCCGTCAAAGCCAATCAGATGAATGAAGGACATCCAAAGGGTCCACAACGGATTCGTGAATCCTTGTACACGGGGTGCGCCAGGAAACCAGACCATCTCTCCAGTCTTTGCAAGGGTTCGTCCGTAGTCCATCGAAATCATCGCATCGTCGAACAATGTGAACCGGCGTGAGCCCCATTGGTTCTCGCTTGATTGCCATTGAAGAAAAGACATGAATAGAAGGCCAGGAGCAACTGCTACGGCATACAAAGTCCGTTGGTGGAGGCGAGAAATTGTCGTGATCATGGGTACAAATATTTCTTTCCACCGCCTGCAACGAGACGTAGTTCTTGGGCAAATGTCTGCGTTTTCTTGTAGTTGTCAAGAACAAGAATTCCGGTCGTGTCGATAATCACGACTGTTCCATCGCCATCGACAGATGCAAATGTTCGTCCGCCGATATGACCGAGCGCCAAGAAAGTCTTGTTGCGGCAGGGGCAATATCCATGAGCGCCCATGCCGGTGGTGTCACGCATTGCCCAATCCCACGTTTCTTTCGTAGTGGTTCGGTCAAAGAAATAGCGACGAGTCCAATCAGCTAGGTCGTCCATTGTCATCATCATTCCACCCGTTGAGAATCCGATGCTCCCGTAATCACCCCGAAAAGTTGATATTTGATATCCCAAAGGATCAGTAATTCTGCTGCGAAGAAGTTCTTCAAAAGTCTTCCCAGTTTTTTGCTCGAGCACTATTCCGAGAAGCGAGAAGCCCGAAGTCGAATAGTTAACGTACGACCCAGGTGGGTTTCGCAGTGGCTGTTCACTTACGTATCTCAGCACATCAAGTGGTGTCGTGCCTTTTGCAACGTAGCCATTCTTCGTTTTGTATTTCGAGAGGCCAGAAGTGTGGGTCAGAAGTTGTCGAATAGTGATTTGGCTATGTTTGAATCCCATTCCCAGATCACCAACAGGGTCGTCGAGAGATATCAGCCCTTCGTCTACCAATTGCATGATCAATGTTGTGGTAAAAGTCTTGGTCAAACTGCCAATCAGGCTTGGTTGGTCAAAAGTCTTCATGTTTCCAGAATTCCCGTGCCATGTGCGTCCGTCGCGCGTGACAACAATTGCTCGGGTTTGACCAAGCCCCATTTCCTTCGTGCGGTTATCCAATATTGTTTGCATTTCAGATTCACGAAGAGACCATGTGTCGTCTTTAAAGGCTGAAGAATCTAGAAACTTTTTTACGTCATCTTCAACATCAATCTTCACGACCTTTGGTGCTGCCGAAGGTGGAAGCGGTTGATTCAACGGTGTACGTACAAAATCCAATTTCTTACTTAGCGGTCCAACATTGATGAAGGTCAGGATTACAGCAAGAAGCAGAATCCGTGGAAGAACTTGGATAAGAGTGAACCAACCTGTTTTCCGATGTTCAAAAAGCCCGACGAGGTATGTGATCGCTGGCAATGCTGCAAATGTCAGGCCAACAATCAGAAGAATTCGTATGTCTGTCGGAATCTTCTTTGGAACCAATTGCCAGAAGAACCAAGCGGCCATGGAATGCCACAGATAAACACTGAGCGGGTACTTGTTGAGAAATCGAGACACGGCCGTCGTGGAAAATGACGACAGCGTGTTTGGAAAATGCAATAGGAGGGCGGTCCAGAATCCACCAACGAAGAGATGAAGTACGTGATCGTTATTGACGACGCCATCTAGCGGTTGCCGGTATAGCAACCACCCGCACGCAGCTGCAAGAAAGGCAATTGCCGCATAGTGCAGGGTTCGCGCTGATGGTCGACCATGTACGAGCCACGCCATTCCAGCTGCCGTGCACGTGGAGTACAGCAGAATGTCTCCAACTGCCCAACTGATTCCGGTGGTGTCGGTATTCCAAATTCCGAATGCAACTACTGCAACAATGCCAACGGCCGGAATGAGGGATTTCCACCGACGTGTGAGTGCATATATGAAAGGAGCTAGTACCAGCACCCATACATATGCCCGCAAGTACCACATTGCTGAAGTGAACCATTGGCTTGCGATGAGAGATGTTGGTTGATTGAAAGGAAGAAAGAAGGTCCAAATCGCTGAAGTACGCACCTGAAAGTAAAGCGAGAGGGCATACACGACGATGGAGTAACACCACAATGGCAACAGCAGACGCTTGAAACGTTTCCAAAGAACCTGAAACGCAGGCCCCTTTTGCAGCGAACGAGCTAACAATGCTCCAGTAACCACAAACATGGCGGGCACGGAGGAAATGATCCAAGTAGTGAAGGACCATCCACTTGCATGCCATGTAATGACTCGGAGAATGGCAAGTGCACGAAGGCCGTCTAGCGCGGCATCGCGTGGAGGAGTTGTCAATTTCTCCTGAACTGCCTCGTTTGTCACCTACACAATTCTAAAAACTTTCCCTGATGTCTATGAAGAAACAATCATCATGTATCACGCAATTCGCTTTCAGTTCATGGAAAGTTTGCTTTGATGTATCTGTCCCTAGAGGATTACGTCAGACGAGTGATCTTGATGTTTGGCCGAAGTGGAGCTGCGACTGATTGCGTTGGCCAACCAAGGTAGATAATGCCCATCACATGATCTGTGGACTCCATTGAACACAATGTGGTGATTGCGTCGTTCGCGCCTTTTGCAGGCGATCCCCACAATGCGGCGAGCGAAAAGGATTCTGCCATCAACAACATGTTTTGAACACCGGCGGCAACTGCATACTTGTTCTCTTCAGTCTCGTTCTGAGTTGTGCCTTCGCCAGCAGCAACCACAATAATCACAGGTGATCGCATGAATTTGCCACGGGTTTTTGCGACTTTCATTTCATCGTCGCCATGAATTGCCATTGCATCAGCGATTGTGTCGCCCAGAGTTCTTCTGGAGTTGCCAGTAATGACGGCAATTCGTAGTGGCCACGTACGTTTGTGGTTGGGTGCCCATTGAGCAGAAGTCACGACGCGATCAACTAATGCTGAGTCAACTTCTCTAGATGCATCAATCAACAAATTGCTGCGACGCGCCGAAATGAGAGTTTCTAGTTCCTCTGGTGTCATTAGTTCTTGTGAAGGTCAGCGTTGAGGCCGCCCCATGAACCAGAGCGAGCGATGACTTCGACTGCGCCTGTCAGTGAGTTTCGGCGGAACAACAAGTTCGACTGACCAGAGAGAAGTTTGGCTTTCACTTTTGAACCTGAAGGGTCGATGACAACGGTGCCAGCAGTGACATAGAGGCCTGCTTCCACGATGCAGTCATCACCGAGGCTGATTCCGATGCCAGCGTTGGCGCCAAGAAGGCAACGTTCACCAATAGTGACCATTTCTTTTCCGCCACCAGAGAGTGTTCCCATGATTGATGCGCCACCACCAATGTCTGACCCATCACCAACGATGACGCCAGCAGAGATGCGACCTTCCACCATTGATGCACCCAATGTTCCGGCATTGAAATTGCAGAAACCTTCGTGCATCACAGTGGTGCCAGGGGCAAGGTGTGCGCCAAGGCGAACGCGACTTGCATCTGCAATGCGAACACCGGAGGGGACCACATAGTCGGTCATACGTGGGAATTTGTCAACGCCGTGTACGACAAGATGCTCACCGCGTTGTGCCAGGTTCCACGCAACTGATTCAAGGGCCTCAACAGCAACCGGACCACGTGAAGTCCATGCAACGTTTTGCAACAAACCGAATGCGCCGTCAAGGTTGATGGTGCGTGGCTTAACAAAGCGCTGTGACAATAAGTTCAGACGTAGGTATACATCTGCTGCACTAGTTGGCGCAGCAGATACTTCAATCTCAAGAGTGACGGCTTCAAAAGCCACACCACGATCACGATCTGTATCAACACTTGGTTGATGCGATGGTGCGTCGGCAGGAGAAAACTTCCCGAGGCCTACTGTACGAAAGCGCACCTCAAGTGTTGCTCCGTGTGAATCAAGTGTTGCGATACCAACACCCCATGCGTGATCTGACATTAGAAGGCCTCCAGGCGAAGAGTAGGGAACAAGATGACGTCACGAATTGATTGTGCGTTGCCAATCAACATAACTAAGCGGTCCATGCCAATGCCAAGGCCGCCTGTTGGAGGCATTCCGTATTCCATGGCGCGTAAGAAGTCTTCATCAACAGAGCCGGCTTCGGCGTTGCCAGCTTCTTTTGACTTTTGTTCGTCTTCAAAGCGAAGACGTTGTTCGACAGGGTCATTCAGCTCTGAATATGCGTTTGCTAACTCACGACCACCAACAAACAACTCGAATCGTTCTGTGAGGTGCGGGTCGTTTCGGTCGACGCGAGCAAGCGGACTGATTTCGACTGGGTGGCCGGTAACGAAAGTTGGTTCACGAAGCGCGGCTTCGCAGGTTGCTTCGAAGAGTTCTTCAATGATTTTTCCTGGTCCAAAGTGAGGCAGAACTTTGACGCCATGCTTTTCAGCAAGAGCAACGAGTTCTTCACGTGGTTGCGACGGATGCACTTCAACACCAGTCGCTTCTTTCACTAGGTCAATCATGCGGACTCGGCGCCACGGCTTGGCAAGATCCACAGGAATGTCATCAATCAAAACTGTGGATGACCCTGTCGCATCATTTGCAGCGTTAACAAAGAGAACCTCTGTGAGGTCCATGATGTCTGTGTAATCCGCGAACGCTTGGTACAGCTCCATCATGGTGAACTCTGGGTTGTGGCGCGTTGAGATTCCTTCGTTGCGGAACACGCGGCCAATTTCGAATACTCGTTCCATGCCTCCGACGATGAGTCGCTTGAGGTGCAGTTCAAGCGCAATGCGTAGGTACAAGGTCATGTCGAGGGCATTGTGATGCGTGACGAATGGTCGTGCATGTGCGCCACCTGGTTCTACGTGCAGAACCGGAGTCTCAACTTCAATGAAGCCACGCTCGTGCAGAGTGCGGCGAAAGCTTGCAATGACTGCATGGCGAATAGCAAACATGCGCCGTGATTCTTCGTTGCCGATGAGATCTGCGTAGCGCTGGCGATAACGCGTGTCGGTATCAGTAAGGCCATGCCATTTGTCAGGAAGCGGACGAACTGCCTTTGAAAGAAGAACGACAGAATCAACCTTGATTGACAGTTCGCCCTTTCGGGTTGTCATAACAATTCCAGTTGCGCCTACCCAGTCTCCAAGATCCAGATTATTGATCGCATCAAATGCTTCGTCGCCAACGATTGCCTTAGACACGAATAACTGAATTGAGGTCTCGCGATCTTGCAGTGTGGCAAAGATGAGTTTGCCTTGATCGCGCTTCAGCAGAATGCGGCCAGCAACGTTGACGTGAGTGTCGGTTTCAGAGCCAGCTTCAAGTGCGCCAAATTCATTGCGAATTTCGCCAAGGGTGTGGCTGCGATCGAAGCGGTACGGGTACGGGTTAGTGCCTTGTGCCCGCAGTGCATCAAGAGAGCCAAGACGGCGAGCCTTTTCTTGCTCGAGGCCATTAGTTCCTAGTTCTACAGATTCATCGCTCACAGACTCTCTACGGTAGTTCGCCCACCTACTGAAGAGGGAAGCCATTCATCAACTACGGTCAAAAGGGTGCGATGGAGGACCTCAATAGTGATGACAGCCCTGGTGCTGTCAGTCGTCAGCTCTCGCGCAGCCGCAGACGGGTCGAGTGAATTTCCAGTCGAGAGGCTTCAACCCACAATGTCTGTATCGACTGCGTCGAACTTGACACCACAAGAGGTGAAAAAGATCAGTGCAGGTGTTACTGCTGGGGGTGCAACGCCGCATTCGGTGAAGTTTCCGACCATCTCACTGACAGCTCAGACGCGTGCAGGCAAGGACGTCTTTCGACTAGGTGAGGGGTGGCGAATTCCCATGGCAACCATGGTTGCTCCGACCAGTTATGTGAGAGCGACAGGTGGAGAGGCAATGGCTGAAATCGTGGCACGCGGTCAGGTGTTGATGGGCGAGACTGCGGCCAAGGTTCGCAGAGCGCAGGTAGGCGATGTGTTGATACTGCGTGATCGCAAATTTTGGATGCATCCGTTCGCTATTGGTGCAATAGTCGCCGATGAGTTTGTCAACTCGGGTGACTTATTCATGTCAAGTTCAGCTGCAGCTTCGTTGGGGGAAATGCCTGTTTCACAAATTGCCGTTACGGACATTGTTTCACCGGCGTCCGTGCTTGCAGGGCTGAAGAAAAAGGGCATCACGATTGGAACCGAGTATCGATTGCGGACTTCGTGGGATAGAAAAAGTCCAGACAGTACTTTGGGCACTGCAACTGCAAAAAAGCTTTTAGGTGAATTCTCGTATCGTCCAACTGTTGGAAGTTCCATTCTGGTTGCAGGATCATGGACATCTAGCAACATCGCATGGAAGATGCGATATGCAGATATCAAATTAGGGAACAACTGTCATCGACTTGTTGTCGATGCAATTCAAGGTGCACTCACTGAAATTAAAAATGCCGGGCTCTCACGATTTGTTAATACGCAAAATTCGAACCGGTATGGCGGTTGTTTTGTTGGGCGCTACAACAGGCTTGCCGGAAATTTCGGGGCGCCTTCTCGGCACGCGTGGGGAATGGCAATTGACATCAACACAGATACAAACCCACAAGGCGGTGTCCCGCAGATGAATTGTGCTGTGGTGCGAATCTTTCGTAAATGGGGCTTTGCCTGGGGTGGGAACTTTTGGCCATCAGACGGCATGCATTTTGAATATGTAGGTGAACGCAGAGACCAATTGGGGTATCCGTCGCGGTATTGCCCTAATAAGGCCCCATTACTGGCGATAACTCTTCCTCAATTTGGAAGTACCACCACCACTACGACTTCCACCACAACGACCACAATTGAGCCGACTGCGTCGACAACGACATCTACGACGTCCACGACCACCACCACGGCGCCGATAACCTGACAAACGTGAACGTCGATAAAAAATTAGTCATCATCGGTGGTGGTCCTGCGGGTCATTCGGCAGCGTCTGCTGCTGCGCGCCGAGGCATATCGGTCACCTTGGTTGAGCGTGAAATTCTTGGTGGTGCTGCACATCTGTTGGACTGCGTGCCTTCGAAGGCAATGATCGCTACGGGTGGCGCGATGAGCTTTACTGACAATTTGTCAGGCATGGGGCTCGAGAACCGAACAGCCGAAGTCGATGTAGAGGCGCTCACGGCCCGTATTGAAAGCATCAAGAATCATTTGTCTAATGATGTACATAACTTGTTGCAGAGCCAAGGCGTCACAGTCATTCTTGGTACCGCTCGTCTTGCAAGCGCTCACACTGTTCATGTTGATGCTGCTGACGGAACCACTCATGTTCTTGAAGCTGATGACATTCTCATTTCCACTGGCTCACGCCCGCGCATTCCTGATTTTGTGAAGCCAGATGGTGATCGCATTCTGACAACGCGTGACTGTTACCCGCCACGCAGCTTCCCTGACAGCGTCACAATCATCGGGTCAGGCGTCACCGGAGTTGAATTCGCACACATGTTTGCGTCGTTCGGTTCAAAAGTGACTCTGGTAGTCAGTCGTCAACAGGTGTTGCCAAGCAAAGACCCTGAGGTTGCGGCGGTTCTTGAGGAATCTTTTCTTTCACGTGGAGTGCGACTGTTCAAAGGTGCACGCGCTACTTCTGTTGAGCGCACAGAAAGCGGCGTGCGTGTTGTTTGCGACGATGGGCGGGTTTCTGAAACAACTCATGTTGTTCTCGCCATTGGTTCTCTTCCCAATACTGAAGGTCTTGGCCTTGAAGAAGTTGGTGTTGTTACAGATGGTGGCTACATCCCCATTAATCGTCATTGCCAAAGCAATATCGAACATATCTATGCAGCGGGCGATGTCAGTGGAAAGCTTCCGTTGTCATCTGTTGCATCCATGCAAGGACGCAAGGTTGCAGAACAGGTTGTGGGTGGTCCGAAAGGTCCGCACCGTCATCTCGATTACGACAAAGCAGCGTCCGCCATCTTTACTGAGCCGGAAATTGCTGATGTGGGCTTAGCAGAAGCCGAGGCGTTCGCATCGGGACGTAAAATTCGTGTCACCAAGGTGCCGTTTTCAACAACAGCAAAAGCGCTCATCAATAATGACTCGCGAGGTTTCGTAAAAATCATTAGCGACCCTGCAACCGGTGAAGTGTTGGGCGGCTCGATCGTTGGCCGTCATGCAGCCGAGCTAATTAGCGTTATTGCTCTTGCAGTTACAGCAAACCTCAAAGTAACTGACATTGAAGAATCATTGTTAGTGCACCCGGCTTTGGCTGAAGCCCTCGCTGACGCTGCCGAGTAATTACTCGATAATTACTACAACGTCGCCAGCGCCGACTGTGTCGCCGGTCTTGACATTGATTGCCTTCACTACGCCAGACTTGTCTGCTTCGATTTGGTTTTCCATTTTCATGGCTTCCAAAACAACGACGCTCTGACCAGCTTCAACTGTTTGTCCTACTTCAACAAGAACCTTGACGATTGTTCCCTGCATCGGAACAGACACCTTGCCGCTTCCACCGCCGGCACCGCCAGCAGCAGACGCGCTGCGTGTTGGCTTTTTGGCCTTTGCGCTTGGGGATGCAACACCAGCAGATTCAGGAACCCACAACTTCACATCAAAGCGACGACCGTTGACTTCAACAGTGGTTGTGCGCTGAACAAGAGGTTCATTGTCATCTCCGGCTGGAGTAATTGGCGCAGTGCCAATGTGCGACAAATCAAGAACTTCTTCAACCCACTTTGTTGAGTGGGTGACTGACGCGAAGTCTGGGTGTTCAAGAATTGCGATATCGGCAGGAATGGTGGTGGCGATTCCTTCCACAACCATTTCTTTGAGGGCACGAATTGCACGAGCGATTGCGACATCGCGGTCGCGACCCCACACAATTACTTTTCCGACAAGGTTGTCGTAGTACTGGCTGATTTCATCGCCTGATTCGTATCCGGCATCAAAGCGCACACCAAAACCATCTGGTGCAACAAGCTTTGTAATTGGCCCAGGTGACGGAAGGAACTTTCCACCTGCTGGGTTTTCAGCGTTGATGCGAATTTCAATTGCATGTCCGCGACGAGCAGCAAGAACTTCCTTTTGAGTCATCGGCAATTTCTCACCAGATGCAACACGGATCTGCCATTCAACAAGATCAATACCAGTGATGACTTCGGTTACTGGATGCTCGACCTGAAGGCGAGTGTTCATTTCAAGGAAGAAGAAGTCTCCGTCTTGGAAAATGAATTCCACGGTTCCTGCGTTGTAATAACCAACAGCCTTTGCTGCCTTAACAGCAGCTGCACCCATTGCTTCTTCAACGCCTGCAGGAAGACCAGGAGCCGGTGCTTCTTCAATGAGTTTTTGGTGACGACGCTGCGCAGAGCAGTCACGTGTAGAAATCCACACAACGTTGCCGTGTTGGTCACCGACAAGTTGTACTTCAATGTGGCGCGGCCATGTGAGGTAGCGCTCGATGTAAATCTCATCGCGACCAAAGAAGCTCTTTGCCTCGCGCTGTGCTGAATCCATTGCTGCTTGAACTTCGTCTGCAGACTGAACAACCTTCATGCCGCGTCCGCCGCCACCAAATGCAGCTTTGATTGCTAACGGCCAGCCGTGCTGGTTTCCGAAGTCAGTGATTTCTTTTGCTGAAGTGACAAATTCGGTTGTGCCGGGAACGATAGGTGCTCCACCGCGCAGTGCTGCTTTGCGGCTTGAAACCTTGTCACCCATTTCGTCAATTGCTTCTGGCGGTGGTCCGATGAATGCAACGCCCATCGCTGTAATTGCGCGAGCGAAGTCTGGGTTCTCTGAAAAGAATCCGTAACCAGGATGCACAGCATCTGCGCCACTGTCCTTGATGGCTTTGAGAATTGCTTCTGTGTTGAGATAGCTCTCGGCTGCTGTTTGACCGCCAAGGGCATATGCCTCATCAGCAAGACGTACGTGAAGGGCATTGCGATCGAGCTCTGAATAGACCGCCACGGTCGCAATTCCCATCTCTCGGGCAGCTCGGATAACTCGGACAGCGATTTCGCCGCGATTGGCGATAAGGATTTTCTTCAGCACAGGTGACAATCTTTATCTAGTGGACCCCTCAATTGCTAACTCATCTAGCCAATGGCTAATTCAGACCGTTTCAGAGACCGGCAGC
>CAIZMV010000100.1 GCA_903934195.1 uncultured Acidimicrobiaceae bacterium
GCAACACCAGAAGTTTTACCGAAGGTGCCGACGCCAGTTGGGCGTCCCCTTGATGCACTGACTTGTGCGCCGACAGAAGTGTCAGCACTTGACGAAGTAGCTGATGCAGTTGCGTAACCCTGTTTTCCAGTGACTTTTTTGATTGTGAGGGTTCCAAGTTTTACTGATGTAGAAATCGACTGCTTGAGTCGTGTGTATACACGCGATGCGCTAGTTGCGCTTTTACCCTTGTGACCAATTGTTACTGGACCGAAGTATGAACCTTTTGATGTGCCGCCGCTATTAACCAATTGAAGCGATGTGCCGCCAATTGATGCAGTTGCCGGCGACTTGAGAGTGATCTTCTGATTAGTGCCGGTGACTTTCTTTGAAGCAAGTAGACGGCCGCTACCAGAGATAAGAAGAACAGTGAGATTCTTTCCGCCTTTTACAGTTGCAGTGACTGAGTAGGTCTTGCCGAAAGTTTGCACACCTGCAGACACTGGCGACGCAAGTGCCATGGTTGCGGTGATGGCTGTGACTGCGAGAACTGAGCTGAATTTACGAGAGAGTGCGTTCATTGCTATTTCCTTCTTCGGGGTCATGGAGACCTTGAAACTTATTCAACGGTAGCATTTCATTTTGTGAATGTGAAGCGATTGATTGCACTGTGCATGGTCGCAGCAGGACTGAGCCAAGTCCCTGCCTCACTGGCTCTCACAGCCCCTGTGGGCCCTACCTGGCACCTTGACCGCATCAATCAGCCCAGGCTTCCACTGGACGGTAATAGCGCTCTCGGGCCACTGACAGGGGCCGGAATCGATATCTACATTGTGGACACTGGCATCAGGTCTACCCATGAGCAATTCGGCGGCAGGGTGCTTCCGGCAATCGATATTCCCACAGAGAACGGCACATCGAAAGTAAGCCCCGAGACCAATGATTGTGACGGCCACGGAACACATGTCTCTGGGCTCGCTGCAGGGTCAACAGTTGGAGTTGCAACTCAGGCGCGCCTGATTGCTGTGCGTGTTCTTGACTGCAATGGCGACGGAGAAGTTGCAGATGTTGTCAATGCACTTAAGTGGGTGCGGGCACATCATCGCGCTGGTGTAGCTGCAGTTGTGAACTTAAGTTTTGGAGTTGACCTCGGAGATGACGGAACAACTATCGATAGCGAAGTGCAAGCTCTGATTGATGAAGGAGTTGTAGTCACGGTTGCATCAGGTAATGGCGATGCTGCGGGGCGCCCAATTGATGCGTGCAAGATTGCACCCGGTGATGTGCCCGATGCGTTGACAGTGGGCGCGATTGGCGTAGTTGATTTTGTCTCGTATTACTCAAATAACGGGCCATGTGTTGACATATATGCACCGGGTGGAGACAGACTTCGCGGACTTGAGTCTGCATGGAAAGATTCTGATACGGATTACGAGTTTGACGTTGGAACATCAATGGCATCGCCGTTAGTTGCCGGTTATGCATCATTGCTCGCGCAACAGCAGCCTGGCATGTGCGCAACAGCAATTTCGCAAGCCATTATTGATCGTTCGACTAAAGGTGTAATCCAAGGAATGACAGCGGATTCACTCAACAGGCTGTTGTTTGTTGACACGACACCTATTGCTGTTACTGCGCCAGGTGAAGCGTCACATATCTTGATTACGACCGATTCTCAAGGATTAGTTGTTAGTTGGGACCCACCGTGTGATGGTGGTTCAGCACTAACGGGAACAAGAGCCTCATTGTTGCGCAATGGAAAAGTTGTGCAACGAAAAGAAGTGCCCACTGGTACAAATGCTGTTCGATTCACAGGTCTAAAAGTTGGAAGTAAGTATCAAGTTGTCATAAAGGCAACTAACGCAATAGGTGACGGAATAGCAACGTCACGAATTACCACAATGCCGGTGCGAAGAATCTTGGTGGGTCAGTCCATTGATCCGGACGCACTTGCTTCGTTAACAAGCGACTTGCCCCTCTTCTGGTCGGTGTCTAAAACGTCAAAGAAGATATGTCGCTTGCAAGCAGAACCACTGCGTTTGGTCGCGATGCAAAGGGGAACCTGCCGCGTGGGGCTTCGAGGTGTTCTTGGTCAAGACCCTGTTATCCGAACCTTACGCATTGACTAATTTTCCCGTAGATAAATAGGGATAAAAGTGGTATTTCGCGAGTCTGGCGAGGTGTACATTGCGAGCAGGGAACCATAGTGATTCCCTCTTGGACTCCTTAAGGAGGCAGCGGTGAGTAATCGAAATCGCAACCAGGATCGTGCACCTGCACCGCGTGAAGAATTGCGGGCACATGCCCACAATGAACGTCACCGCGTGCATAGCGAACTTCACTTAGC
>CAIZMV010000101.1 GCA_903934195.1 uncultured Acidimicrobiaceae bacterium
CGGTCTGTTGTTACCTGAAGAAGTGGTTGCCGCAGCGAGCAAAGAGTTTGAATCTGGTCGAGTGCCAATCAGTAGTGCTGAAGGATTCATTCGCCAAATTATTGGTTGGCGTGAATTCATTTGGAACTGTTACTGGCAATGGATGCCTGAATACGCGCAGATGAATTCACTTGAAGCAACACGTGATTTGCCGCAACTGTTTACTAACCCCGAGAAGACTTCTATGGCTTGCATGAAGTCTGTTCTTCAAGGAGTGAACGAGCGTTCATACTCGCATCACATCGAACGCTTAATGATTCTCGGAAACTTCTCTTTGATTGCCGGCATTAACCCACAGCAGTTAACGGAATGGATGTGGAACAGTTACGTCGATGCTGCTGAATGGGTAATGGTGCCGAATGTTATTGGTATGTCTCAATATGCAGATGGCGGCATGTTGTCTACAAAGCCATATGCAAGTGGTGGTGCATACATAGATCGCATGAGCGACCATTGCAAAGGTTGCGCATATGACCGTAAGAAGCGTGTTGGCGAAGACGCCTGCCCATTCACTGTTCTGTACTGGGACTTCTTTCTCCGCCACGAAGACCGCTTCGTACGAAATCCTCGCGTAGCTCGCCAAGTACGCGCAGCTCAACAACTTGCTGACCGTGACGACCTGCAAACCACTGCAGTATCTATCTTCTCTCGCCTAGACCGCGGAGAACTGTAAACCTCTACGCCTTAGCCAGATTGATTTCTGGCAGTAATTGCCGTTGATCCTGGCCCTCAATGTGGCACAGGAATGTATTTGAAAGCTGACTGGTAAATCTTTCTTTCCTTTCATATGTTGTCCGTCCACACATCACTCGCGACGGCAGTTGTCGTTTCATTCTTGAGGGAGAAATCGATGTCAGAAGCATCCAACAACTCTGGAGCTCCAGGTATTGCCGAACGCTTGTCAGTACTGCGAGCGCCGCAACCAGGTACCGCGCCTAATCGAGCATCCGCACCGAAACGTATGCGATTAGAAGTACTCATCGGAGTTGTGGTTGTTCTTGCTGGCGTAACAATGGCTCTCTTTCTCAGTGGTGGAAACTCTTCCCCAGTAGGTACGGGCGAACCTGCAACAAGTTCTCCAGAGGTAGACATACAAAACTCTCGACTCATGGCGGGCGAAGCCTTTATTGCAATTGCAGTAGAGCCCGGAAATTTTCCGCCGTCATTAGTAGTAGGCGACACCGTGCGTGTAGTGGTTACGCCAAGTAATGATGGAAGTGGAAGTGTCCGCAATCTGAAAGAAACAACAGTTGTTCAGTCAGTGACGCCACCAGCTGAAATGGGAACACAGTTTGTTGTAACCGTTCGTGCGCCCGAAAGCCTTGCAACCGCAATCGCTGCTTCCGGTCCCCTTCATCTTTCAATTGTTAAGGGGAGTAAAAAATGAGCGCTGCTTCGCCAACCATTCCAGAAGTTGCGAGGGCTATTGCTACCGCATTGGCCGATGATCGTGTACGTCGTCATAACGAGGATCAG
>CAIZMV010000102.1 GCA_903934195.1 uncultured Acidimicrobiaceae bacterium
AGTACCAGCAGGTACCGAACTTCCAGCGCGTAACGATTTTGTCTTGCCATGGGAAGACGTGCCTGCAGAACAAAAGCCACTCTTTGTTCGTCTCATGGCTGCGTACGCCGCAATGTTGGAACACTTCGACGAGAACTTGGCACGAGTGATTAAGCAACTCGAAGTCTCTGGCCAATTAGACAACACCGTCATCATGGTGATGAGCGACAACGGAGCGAGTCAAGAAGGAGGCCCGTGGGGATTCATTAACGCAATGGGACCTTTCAATCTGATTCCAGAATCCATCGAAGAAAAGATCGCAAAGGTTGGCGATATCGGCGGTCCTGATACACACAGCAACTTCCCTTGGGGTTGGGCTATGGCTGCAAACACTCCACTAAAGCGTTACAAGCAGAACACTCACTCGGGTGGTATTCGTGATCCGTTCATTCTTTCGTGGCCAGGTGTTGTGAAAGATGAAGGCGGACTTCGTCATAACTTCTGCCATGCAATCGACCTCGCCCCCACCATTCTTGACATGCTCGGTCTTGAAGCGCCAAGCACAATCAATGGAATCGCGCAGATGCCGATTGAAGGAACATCGTTCGCACCAGTTCTTTCAAACGCACAGGCCATTGTTAATCGTGGCCCTCAATACTTTGAAATGTTTGGTCATCGCGGACTCTGGGAAGATGGCTGGAAAGCTGTTGCCTTCCACCAAATGGGAACTCCGTTTGAAAATGACAAGTGGGAGCTGTACAACCTCGATGTCGACTTCAACGAATGCAATGACTTGGCTGAAGTAGAACCTGAACGCCTGTCTCGCATGATTGACAAGTGGTGGGAAGAAGCAAACAAGCACAGTGTTCTTCCACTTGATGACAGATTCGCACCGCGCTTTGCTGAGAATGCAGAACGACACACCGGTGAACGAACCAACTACACTTTCTGGCGCGGCATGGGCCACTTGCCTTCTGACGTTGCACCAGACCTGCGCAGCCGTTCGTACACCATCTCGGCAGTCATTGATGTTCCGAAAGATGGATGTGAAGGCGTCATCATTTCTCACGGTGACCTCACAAGTGGTTACAGCCTCTTCGTTCGTGATGGCCATCTGGAGCACGACCTCAATATTGGTGGCTCACACCAAATGTTGCGTTCTGACAAACCAATTACACCAGGTGCCCACATTGTTGGTGTGCGAATGAAGCGCAATGGTAACGAAGGAACACTCACCATGTTCATCGATGATGTTCAAGTGGGCACGATGACCACCAGCAACATCTTCTGGATTCTTATCTCATGGTCAGGTCTTGATATCGGCCTTGACCGCGGAACACCAGTCAGCAATTACGAATCACCGTTCTTGTTTACGGGTCATCTCACAAAAGTGGAAATCAGTCTTGATAATGATCAAGTGCTTGACTTCCATGGTGAGAGTCGCGCCACAATGTCACGCGACTAACTACAGCGTTATTTCCTGCCAGAGGCAGGCACTTCACTAAACGGCATATCTCGATCTATCTGTGGCTCTTTTGGTAATCCCAAAACAAGCTCGCCAATAATGTTGCGCTGAATCTGATCTGTACCGCCACCAATGGAAGTGAAGTAGGCGTTCAATTGCGAATAGTTCGCATCACGAGCACGAGGATTCTGGTCGCCGTCAAGTGCGCCTTCTGCGCCGAGCAGTTCTCCTTGAAGGTGTCCAGCGAAATGCAGAATGCCTGACATGTTCAATTTGCCCAACGATGCAAGCGGAGATGAGCCACCCATTTCAGCAACCGCTTTTGCACGATCGCCATTCCAGTCATTTGTCAATCGCATGCAATACAACTTTGCCAACTTCTGTCGAACTGTTGAATCGGTGTTCTTTCCAACTTCTTGCGCCAACTTCACCAATGACAAATCAGGAGAGGGAATGTTGCCGTGTGCTGATGCAGTTGCGCCACCAGGGCCACGCGGGCCACGTCGCGAGATTCCCATCACTGCACGTTCATATGCCAGCGCAGTCTGTAACACCCACCACCCTTTATTGAGGTCTCCCAACAAATGTGATTCAGG
>CAIZMV010000103.1 GCA_903934195.1 uncultured Acidimicrobiaceae bacterium
GACGTTCCGTCTTTCCTGAAATAGACCTTCACACATGATCGACGCCAAAGAGGTGGCCGATCGAGTGGCGCATGTTCGTTCAGAGATCAGCAATGCTGGCGGGTCTGAGGTTTCCCTCATTGCTGTCACAAAATCTTTTGGTATCGATGCCCTTCGTGCAGCCGCTGCTGCTGGTTGTGAAGGGGTAGGCGAGAACTACGCCCAGGAGTTACTGGAAAAGGTTCGTGATGGTCTTGCTCTCATTGATGTCCACTTCATTGGTGCATTGCAGTCAAACAAAGTGCGCCCGTTGGCAGGGCACGTTGCGTTGTGGCAGTCCGTTGATAGGGAATCAGTTGTAGACGAATTAGGGCGTCGAGCCCCCGGCGCGTCCATCTTGATTCAGGTTGATACAACGCAAGAGCCGTCAAAAGGCGGGGTAGCGCCAGAACTTCTCGACGCTCTGAGGATGCGAGCCGAATCTGCGGGTCTCATTGTGAAGGGGCTGATGACAATTGGCCCGACTGACGGAACACCGCAGGATTGTGAAAAATCCTTTGAAATATTGCGTCGTTTGGTCAATGAACACGGGCTATCGGTCTGTTCTATGGGTATGTCGGCTGATTATCGAATTGCGGTCGCGTGCGGATCCACGATGGTGAGGGTGGGAAGCGGACTCTTCGGAGACCGAGTGCGCGTTTCTCCGTAGACGTGTCCCACATCTGCTATTCGAAGTGCATTAGCCTCTGAATATGTCATTTTTCCGCCGTGCAATGGATTACCTCGGTCTGAGTGGGGAAGAAGCCTACGACGACTACGACATGTCGATGGAGTACGAACGACCACAACGTGTCGCACGCCCTGCGCCTGACCAAGGTCGTCGCTCTAGTTTTGATCCGGAGTACTCGTCTGAAACACAACGTCCGGCAGCACGTCCTATGCGTGTCGACGACACTGGTGCAGCTCGTCGTCCTGATGATTCCGGTTTGCAAGTGCGCCCTGTTGGCACTGCACGTACGTCTCCAACAGTGCGGACAATTCCTACTGCTGGTGAAACTGTCACTGTTCGTCCTCGTAACTTCAATCAAGCACAAGAAATTGCTGACCATTTCAAAGATGGTGTTCCTGTAATTGTGAATCTTGAAGGCGCTGATCGGGAAATGGCACGTCGCATTATCGACTTCGCAAGTGGTATGTGTTATGCGCTCAGCGGTACAATGGAAAAAGTAGGCAGTGGCGTCTACTTGTTGAAGCCAGCTGTGAGTTTTGACTCACCTCGCTACTAAAGGCTCAACATGGGACTCATCTGTGCGATTGCTGATATCTATGTATTGATTGTGATTGCTCGCACCATCTCAACATTTTTCCCTATCTCTTCTGGCAGTCCATTTCTGCCTGTTGTCGATTTTCTCTACAAGGCCACAGAGCCAGTATTTGCGCCCATTCGTCGTGTGCTTCCCACCGTGGGGCCATTCGATTTCACTCCCGTGGTCGTAATCATCGGGGTGAATATCATCGCTCGCATCCTTGGGTGCTAAGCCCCTTACGCCTCTAGCCTTATTGCGTGACGTATCCAAAGGTTGAATCCCAGCCGAACTTTCCTCAATTGGAAGAAGGCGTTCTGGCGCGTTGGGAACGTGACCAGACTTTTGCAAAGAGCCTGGCTGCGCGGCCCGTTGGCACGAACGGCGACAACGAGTTCATTTTCTACGATGGGCCTCCCTTTGCAAACGGAATGCCGCACTACGGACACTTACTAACAGGGTTTGTAAAAGATGCTGTCCCTCGTTATCAAACAATGCGTGGGCGTCACGTTGATCGTCGATTTGGTTGGGATTGCCACGGGCTTCCTGCAGAAGTAGAAGCTGAAAAAGAACTCGGTATCGCTGGGCATCCTGCTATTGCCGCATTCGGAATCGACAAATTTAATGATGCATGCCGCACAAGCGTGTTGCGTTACACCGATGAATGGCAGCGATATGTCACGCGCCAGGCTCGCTGGGTTGATTTTGAAAATGACTACAAGACACTTGACACGCCGTACATGGAAAGCGTCATGTGGGCCTTCAAGACGCTTCATGAAAAAGGGCTGATCTATGAAGGTTTTCGTGTGCTCGCATATTGCTGGCGTTGCGAAACTCCGTTGTCGAATACTGAGACCCGAATGGATGACGTCTACAAAGATCGTCAAGACCCGGCCCTCACCGTTTCTTTCACTCTTGATTCAGGAGAAAAGATTCTTGCGTGGACGACAACTCCGTGGACTTTGCCGTCTAACTTGGCGCTCGCTGTTGGTCCCGATATTAATTACGCCGTTCTTTCGCACCCTGACGGCAATACCTACATATTGGCTGAGGCTCGGTTGGGTTCATATGAAAAAGAACTTGAGGGTGCAGAAGTTTTGCGCACCATTAAGGGTCGCGACTTGGTTGGCCGCCAGTACACGCCAATATTTCCTTTCTTTGCCGGAACGAAGAATGCATTCCAGGTCCTTGGTGCAGAATTTGTAACCACAGAAGACGGAACTGGTGTTGTGCATATGGCGCCTGGCTTCGGTGAAGACGACCAAATCGAATGCAATGCAGCTGGTATTCCGACTTTGTGCCCCATGGATGAACATGGTTGTTACACAGCCGAAATAACCCAATGGGTTGGGCAACATGTATTCGAGGCCAACTCTGACATCGTTCGCACCCTGAAAGACATGGGCATCGTCGTACGTCATGATTCTTACAATCACTCGTATCCGCATTGCTGGCGTTGTGCTGAGCCTCTCGTGTATCGGGCAATTTCATCGTGGTTTGTAGAAGTCACAAAGTTCCGTGATCGCATGGTTGAACTGAATGAACAAATCACGTGGTCGCCTGAACACATCAAAGATGGTTCGTTCGGTAAGTGGATTGCTAACGCGCGCGACTGGGCAATCAGTCGTAATCGTTTTTGGGGATCACCAATTCCTGTATGGAAGAGCGACGACCCTACATACCCGCGCCTTGATGTGTACGGAAGCCTTGCTGATTTGTCTCGTGATTTTGGGGTAGAGGTCACTGACTTGCACCGCCCAAGCATTGATGATTTGGTGCGACCAAACCCAGATGACCCAACGGGTAAGTCAATGATGCGTCGTGTTCCTGAAGTGCTTGACTGCTGGTTTGAGAGCGGCTCAATGCCGTTTGCACAAGTTCATTACCCATTTGAAAACAGGGAATGGTTCGACAATCACTACCCAGGTGATTTCATTGTTGAATACATCGGTCAGACGCGCGGCTGGTTCTACACCTTGCATGTTTTGGCGACTGCACTTTTTGATAGGCCTTCTTTCACGTCGTGCATTAGTCATGGAATTGTTCTTGGTGACGATGGCGCAAAGATGTCGAAGAGTCTGCGCAATTATCCAGACCCGATGGCAGTGTTTGACTCACATGGTGCTGATGCAATGCGTTGGTACCTATTGTCGTCACCCATTTTGCGTGGCGGTGATTTCTCTGTCACTGAACAAGGAATGCGTGAAACAGTTCGACAGGTTCTGTTGCCGCTGTGGAACTCGTACTACTTTCTTGCTCTGTATGCGAACGCAGATGGAATTTCTGGTGTCGTTCGTACTGATTCGGCGAATGTTCTCGATCAATACGTGCTTGCCAAACTTTCAGACACAGTTGAATCTGTCACGTCGTCAATGGATGTGTATGACCTGTTCGCAGCATGCCAAACAATTAGAAACTTTCTTGATGTGCTCACGAATTGGTACATCCGCAGAAGTCGCGACCGTTTCTGGGCTGGCGATCAAGACGCCATAGATACGTTGCACACAGTGCTTGATTACGTAACACGCATTGCAGCGCCACTTCTGCCACTTGTCACTGATGAAGTATTCCAAGGACTCCATGGGGCAGAGGCGGGAAGTGTTCACCTCGCCGATTGGCCCTCGTCGCAAGAACTTCCTCGCAATGCCAGCCTGGTTACGGCGATGGATATGGTCCGCGATGTTTGTTCGTCTGCGCTATCTGTTCGTAAAGCTCATGGGCGTCGTGTTCGCTTGCCGCTTGCAACTCTGACTATTGCGGCTGCCAACGCAGCATCGCTCGAAGGCTTCCTCGACATTGTTCGTGATGAAGTGAACGTTCGTGATGTGGTTCTCACAGCTGACGTGGATTCGATTGCGTCACATGAATTGCAGGTTGTACCGGCAATTGTTGGTCCTCGGCTTGGGCCACGTACTCAGGCGGTCATTGTTGCTGTGAAAAAGGGTGAGTGGACTCAGGATGGTGATGTCATCAATGTTGCTGGCGAGTCGCTTCAGCCAGGTGAGTATTCATTGAAGTTGGTCACGCAAGCAGGTTCTGCAAGCGCGCCACTGCCAGGTGGAGTTGGCGTCGTATTGCTTGATGTCAATGTCACAGCCGAATTGGAAGCCGAAGGGTCAGCACGAGACATCGTGCGTGCTGTGCAGCAGGCTCGCCGTGAAGCTGACCTCGATATCTCAGACCGAATCATTCTGACTTTGTCCGTTGATGATGAGTTGAAGGCTCAGATCCAGCCCCACGTCGGTCTCATTGCAGGTGAAACCCTTGCCATCGAAGTGCTCTTTGACGCATCAGGGGAGCGCACCGTTGCGGTTGAGGGCGCCCTAATAGGGGTCACAGTCGCGATTCCTGGTTGAGAAAACACCCTTTTCGGCCGTAGCCTCACGGGGCAACACGGGCGGATGCCCGATGCAAGGAGAGAGTGCTCATTATGGCAACGAAGAAAAAGACCACCCCCGCGAAGAAGGTTGTCAAAAAGGCTCCTGCAAAGAAAGC
>CAIZMV010000104.1 GCA_903934195.1 uncultured Acidimicrobiaceae bacterium
AGCTGCATAACACATTCAATCGATTCCAAATCTCATGTTGTTTCGCGATGGAAACTTGTTGTACAATCAAGAAGGAGCACTACCTGCGCACACTATAGAGCAAATACTCACTTCAGCAGAAGAATTAAACATGGATGAAGTTCGTGCTGAAATTGAGATGCTTGAAAAAGACAACTCAAAGTAATTAGGTTCCCCACATGGGGACCTTCAATCACGAGCATGCAGGTCGCTTCCGACGCACAGGTTCAATTGGAGCAATTTTCATAACCGCGTGCATGTACTTAGCGGTGCCTTCTCCCGTGCGAGTTCGTGCAAATGTTTCAATTTCTGCAATCGATCCCACAGGCCGAATTGCAGCAGGCGACAAACACACATGTGCAATTGCATTGAACGACACCATCTGGTGCTGGGGCTACAACAGGTATGGCCAACTTGGGTCCTCTTCCTTCTCCGATGATTTTTCTTCAAGTCCGATTCAAACGACTGCTCTTCCCGGTTCGCGCGTTGCGCGTCGCATAGTTGCTGGTTTTGACCACACATGCGTATTAGCAACCGACGGCACTGTGTGGTGCTGGGGACAAAATATGAACGGAAAACTTGGTGATGGGTCTTTTCTGAATCGGGGATTTCCGGTTCAAGCACTACTAGGCACAACTGCCCTCATGATTGCTGCAGGTGGTTCCACAACTTGCGCCGCTCTTTCCGACAACTCCGTCAAATGCTGGGGAAAGGGGAGCTCCGGACAGATAGGAAACAATGCAGTTTCGACATCGAATGAGACACCGGTGTACGCATCCTTGATACCGGCCTCGTTCACAGTTGCGCATCTTGAAATTGGCAACACGCACTCGTGTGGTGTTTCTGTGATTGGGGCTGTGTGGTGTTGGGGTGAATTCACTAGTGGACGACTTGGAACCACCCAGGAATCAAATGCTGTAACCCCTACGGCGACGGCGTCGTTAGGAGGCATTGCATCAGAAGTTGCTGCAGGTGCTGCGCATACATGCGTACTGTTAACTAACGAAACGGTCACATGCTTTGGAGACAATAACAAGGGCCAACTTGGACAAGCTCTGGCAACAGTCTCAAAGTCCACGCCAACTGTTGTATCTCTCGCAGCTACAGCCACACACGTGGTGGTGGGTGGTCAGTTCACGTGTGCATTATTGACAACATCTGCTGTCCATTGTTTTGGAGATGACCTAAAAGGCCAATTGGGTGCTGGTACTTCAGGCTCTTTTCGTGAAACACCGGCTGCAGTTACTGGTTTGACTGGCACAGTGGTTGATGTTGTGGCGGGCACTAGCCATGCATGTGCAGTGATGTCAACAGGGCAAGTGCGTTGCTGGGGGCTGAATGATCAAGGTCAACTTGGTATTGGTACCCGGTCAAATGTTTCTACAGCAACTGCCATAGCAACGCTCAACATCGTGCCAACAACGACAGTGGCACCGACGACGATTCCACCGATTACTGATGCACCTACGACGGTTCCTCCGACGACGGTTCCAGTAACAACGGTTCCAGTAACAACAGTTGCGCCAACCACAGTCGCCCCGACAACAGTTGCGCCTACAACGGTGGCACCGACGACAGTTCCGCCAACCACAGTTGCGCCAACCACGGTCGCCCCGACAACAGTTGCGCCTACAACAGTCGCACCTACGACTGTTCCACCGACAACGGTTCCGCCTACGACGGTTCCAGTAACAACGGTTCCAGCAACAACAGTTCCACCAACGACGATCGAATCAACATCAACTACATCGAGCACGGTTGCGCCGTCAACGACCACTTCGACCTCGACTTCGACCACAACGACGTCCTCAACATCAACGTCAACATCAACGACTACGTCTCCTTCGACGTCAACGAGCACCACTGTCGTGATGGTGAGTGCGGCCTTGGCGAAGGTGAAGGTGGTTGTGCTGATTCATCCGATGGCATTGCGTCGGGGGTCGAATGTGAGCGCTGCAAAACTGGCGGCATCTGTTTCGATGAAGATC
>CAIZMV010000105.1 GCA_903934195.1 uncultured Acidimicrobiaceae bacterium
ATGATTTGAAGCTCGTCTTCTGTCAAGCGATCTGGAGGTGTCATTTGTTGAATCTGTTCTCTGCGCCTTCGCAGAACATGAGCCAGTGCCCCGGCTGCTATTGACGGCGACAAAAGTCCGCTGGCTGGAATGCCTTCAGATTGATGGGCCACCACGGTCGGAGAACTTTGTGGAGACGGAGCAAACACTAATGACGCGCCAATCCATGTGATTGGCTGATGAAACACACGCAAAAGTTTCTGAATCGTCGAGTGTGAGCGACCACCAATTAGATACTGGAGAATAACGAGGGACGTTATTACTACGAGGACATGCAATAGAAGAAGTAACTCAACTGAGTTGATATGTGAGTCGAGTAACGCACCACTGACACGGTCACGACGAACCAAAGAATGGACTTGCCACAGCGACCACATTGGAATTGCTACAAGTCCACAAAAAGTTATGACAGATCGAATGCGATTCATCATCCATCCACCACATCAACAGTTCGATTTACTCGAATTGTTCGCTGACCAACGCCGATTATTCCAAGTATCCGCATTGGTATCTTCGTTGAAACCACAACTGTTGCCCTTGTCCCCTGAATGTCGAAACTTCCAGTCAGTCCACGGGCCACTAAATACGTGCGCATTGCTGCCGTAGCCACGTCTTCGTCAATGCGAGGGTTCCCTTCACGAATACCAACTATTTGTTGTCCCCCTAATCGGGCAGCATTTTGTGCGGCGTCAGACATTTCCATATATGTAGAGACAACGCGGCCTCCGTCGTATGCCAAACCTGCCAATGACATAGTCGCCATAACAAGGCACACAACCATTGCTGACAATGATCCCTTATTCTTTCTTTTCATCATCGACCTGAGAAATAATCCACTACCTCTGTGGATGTTGCACGAACAGTTCGGTTGGGTAATGACAAAAGCCCAAGTCCCGACGAGGAAACAACACATGTGATGGAGCTTGTCACTGTTTGGATTCGTCCGATTTTCCCCCTTGTGACCGTAATATCGGCATGTTCACAAGTAGATGAACTCCCTACTAAGTCGTAACGAGCAGCTGTCACACCGCGTGAGATCATTACTTGTGAATTCGATTGAGATGCAATTCGCGCACTGACATCTGCTGCCCGATGTACACGGAAAGATGCATCTGTCAATCGGCCGACATACACGATGAGAATAAACAACATCATTAGCGCAGGAACCAAAATAAGTGCTTCCACTGTTAATGAGCCGCGCGAAGCATTTTTCTTCATCTGTCTTGCTCCATGAGAAACTGCTCACGACCAACGGTGGCTGATCTTGTTACCGAAGTCGGAAGAAATGGAACTATCGACTGAATAGCTACCTTCACCGTGACTTGTACGGACTTGCTTCCAATACTTAGCAATGGCGCGGAATACATTTGAGAACCTAAGTCTGAGACCACTTGTTCCATTTCATTCATTGCTCTCACAACATCGTTTCCTTCACTATTCGAAAATGCTGCGATCTGTGCCCCACGAATAGCTGCTGCATTTGCAACATGGGCCCCGTTAACTAACGCTGTTACGTGAACACCGATAAAGAAGATTCCGAGAACCACCGGGACGAGAAGCACCGCTTGGATGCTGGTCTCGCCCCGGTTCTGCCTCGCCTCGGAGGGCAGCATCATCCGAGGTTCAGCGAATTTGCCTTGTCGCGCACTCGCGAACTGATAATTCCGCCAACGGTGATGGCGAGAGCAATCAGTGCAGCTGCCATGACGACAGTGGTTGCACTCACTTCTCCTCGTTCAAGGTCTCTCTCGTGAGAAGCATCGAACCTAATGCGGTAGTACTGATATAGCTGTCGTGAAATTGACATGTTTTTCTCCTTATTTTTGAGATCTGAAGAATGCGCTACAGCGCACCCAAGGTTCCGACAAAGGCCGGATAGCCGACAAGCAATATGAAGCCGAGAAAGAGAAGCACTATTGGCAAACCCATGTGTTCGGTGCGCTCTTCAGCTTCATGTTCGATACGTGCCAGGTTTCTGCCACGTAATGCTGTGGCCTTTGCTGCTAGAGACTGTCGTATGCGCGCACCGTGTTCTCCTGCTAACTGCACACTGTGAGCAACGTCTTCTAGGGATTCAACACCGGTACGTTCACCAAGTTCTCTTAGAGAATCCCAATACGAACTGCGGGAACTCTGAGCACGCACAAGCGCAAGACGTATTTGTTCGAAACTGAATCCATCACC
>CAIZMV010000106.1 GCA_903934195.1 uncultured Acidimicrobiaceae bacterium
ACAACGGCAAGGGCAGTGACTTTTTCGTCACGAAATAGCAATCCAAGAATTGTTGCAACGACTGGTGTGAAGAAAACTCCGATGACGCCACGCACAGCACCGGCACGCACCATAAGCATTCCGTACATTACGTAAGCAAATCCAGTGCCGAAAGCGCCGAGAACGAGAAGTGCAAAGAATGCCGACCAAGCAAATTGGCTTTCGAAGAATGCAGGAATTCCTAGGGGCAAGGAAAAGAGCAGTGCAAAAAGTTCCTGCCACAACAGAACTGTGAGTGTTCCGTATTTCACTTGCATCTCACGCGACAAGATGCTGGTGAATGCATAACAACATGTTGCGGCCAACAAGAAGGCAACACCATGAAGTGACGCGCCTTTTCCGTCGCCAACACTGCCAATTGAAATCAATGCAATTCCGACAAAGCCGATCAGCACCGCTGTGATGCGTCGAGCAGATGGCATATTGCGGGTCAGGATGGCTGCAGCAACAACCGTAGTAATCGGAATCGAACCGTTGATCATGCCGGTGATGGAAGACGACACAGATTGTTCAGCCAACGGGTACAGATAAAACGGAATAGTCATTGCCACCAGCCCAAGCAGGGCTACGCGCACCATGTCTGACTTGTCGATGCGTTTACGGGCAGCGGGGAAGCAGGCGAGCGCTAGTGCTCCAAAGCCAAGACGGGCAATGGGCACGACGCCAGTTGCCACGTGGTCGATGGCGATTGCTATGAAGAGGAAAGACGCGCCCCAGGTGAGGGCAACAGCTGAGGTCATGCCCCATTCCGTCGGCCCGAATTTCTGGGCTGTATCTCGCCCGAGGTTTGACTTTGTCACCTGCACAGTCTTGCCGTTCGCCATGGGCAATGGAGACTTCATTTCACTAGTGTCATAAGGACTAGCTGGGGGTTTCACATGGCAGACAACGAGAACCACGACACAATTGATGCTCTTCAATGGGAAAAGCGGAAATTTCCGCCGTCCGATGCATTCAAGAAGAACACTCTTGTTGCTGGCACATTTCTCTATGACGAGGCCAATGAAGATTACGAAGCGTTCTGGGCTCGTCAAGCCAGTGAGCTTGTCTCATGGGATACAAACTGGGACACCATCTGTGAATGGAACTTGCCATACAGCAAGTGGTTTGTCGGCGGAAAACTCAATGTGTCGTACAACTGTCTTGACCGCCATGTCATTGCAGGCAAGGGCGACAAAGTTGCATTCCATTTTGAAGGCGAACCTGGAGACACCCGTACAATCACCTATTCGCAAATGCTGGACGAAGTGCAGAAGTTTGCAAATGTGCTCAAAGGTCTCGGTGTAAACAAGGGCGACCGCGTCAATATCTATCTGCCGATGATTCCTGAAGCTGCAGTTGCCATGTTGGCGTGTGCTCGTATTGGCGCGGTGCACTCTGTTGTGTTCGGCGGTTTTTCATCTCAGGCATTGTCAGATCGCATTAACGATGCAGAGGCGAAAGTTCTTATCACTGCTGATGGCGGATATCGACGCGGGGAAGTGTTTGCACTGAAGCCACAAGCAGATGAAGCAGTAGCAAGTACGCCTTCAATCACTGCAGTTGTTGTCGTGAAGCGTGGCGGCAATGAAGTTGATATGCAAGCAGGCCGTGACCATTGGTATCACGAACTTATGGCAACAGCCGATGCTGTATGCCCACCAGAACCAATGGATTCTGAACAATTGCTTTTCTTGTTGTACACCTCAGGCACAACGGGCAAGCCAAAGGGCATCATGCACACAACAGGTGGCTACCTAACGCATGTCACCTACACACACAAGTATGTGTTCGACCTAAACCCCGACAAAGACATTTTCTGGTGCACAGCAGACGTTGGCTGGATCACTGGTCATAGCTACATCGTGTACGGCCCACTTAGCAACGGCGCCACACAAGTGATGTACGAAGGTGTTCCCAATTACCCAGCGAATGATCGCATGTGGGAAATCATTGAAAAATACAAAGTCACTATTTTCTATACGGCCCCAACAGCTATTCGTACTTTCATGAAGTGGGGAGTCGAAGAGCCAGCAAAACATGACTTGTCGTCACTGCGGCTACTCGGCAGCGTGGGCGAACCCATTAACCCAGAAGCATGGATGTGGTACCACGAGAATATTGGCCGCGGGAATTGCCCCATTGTCGATACGTGGTGGCAAACAGAAACTGGCGGCATCATGATTTCGCCACTGCCTGGTGCAACCACCACAAAGCCGGGTTCAGCAACGTTTCCATTGCCCGGTATCGGCGCAGAACTTCTTGATGATGAAGGAAAACCAGTTACTCATGGTGGCGGTTATCTCACACTCACGCAGCCTTGGCCCGGAATGTTGCGCGGAATTTGGAAAGACCCAGAGCGCTTCCAAGACGCATATTGGTCACGTTTTGCTGGTCGATACTTCGCAGGTGACGGTGCGAAGTTAGACGACGATGGTTATCTCTGGTTGCTTGGTCGCGTTGATGATGTGATGAACGTATCTGGTCACCGCATCTCAACAACTGAAGTGGAAAGCGCATTGGTGTCTCACCCAAGCGTTGCTGAAGCAGCAGTAGTTGGTGCGAATGATGCAACAACTGGTCAAGCGATTATCGCGTACGTCACTCTTGTAGGTGGCATGGAAGTCGACGAGCAGATTCTGCGTAATCACGTTGCATCAGAAATTGGCGCAATCGCTAAGCCAAAGACCATTTATTTCACGCCCGATCTTCCAAAGACTCGCAGTGGAAAAATCATGCGACGGTTATTGCGCGACGTGGCTGAAGGCCGCAACTTGGGCGACACCACAACTCTGGCTGATGCAAACGTTGTGAACGAACTACAGAAACGCGCAGCCGAAGCCCCAAGCGAAGACTGAGGAATGAAACGCGGGCTGTTTCTTCTTTTTTCTCTTGTCTGTATTGCCTCTTGCTCTAATGGCAATGATGTCGCAGCCGAAAAGAAGGTCGAAAACGCGGGACGTTGTGCGCCGTCTGAAGAGAATCCGACATTGGGTTTAGCTGCCATTACGGACAAGTATCGGGTACGTGTTTGGGACGACGCTACGACAACTGAGTCGCGTGACTTAGAACAGATTGCCGACGATCCCTACGCGAACAGCACTGGATACGACCTTACGGTTGTGGAATCGGTTGCGTTATCGACGAAAAATTGCAAGATCTTTGTTGGTGCATGTTGCGAACCAGTGAGCGGTATCACTTTTTACGAAGGCGAGAATAAAGGTGAATGGCTGCAA
>CAIZMV010000107.1 GCA_903934195.1 uncultured Acidimicrobiaceae bacterium
AAACATGCAGCCATCAGAGCGAGCCCGCCACCCATGCAGAAACCAGTGACACCAACTTTCGTGCGACCAGTCCGTTCTTGCAACAGATCAACAGCACCACTGAGATCTTTTCCTGCTGTTGCAAGATTCATGCTCATCAGCAACTTGCCAGCCATGTCTGGCTCGTCTGTCATTTCGCCGTGATACATGTCAGGCGCAAGCGCAACAAAACCTTCTGCAGCGAAACGATCTGCGATGTCAGTGATGTGTGGAACTAAGCCCCACCACTCTTGAATAACAATGACACCTGGGCCACTTGTGCCAGCAAGATAGCCAGTGCATGTTCCGCCATTGCTTTTGAATTCGACCATTTCGCCCATCAGAAAACTCCTTGTTGATTAGAGATTCCCAAACTAGACGGAACGGTCACACAACACTGCGCCGAAGAAGTTCATCGGCAGCGGGGCATTCCTTCATACTGGCAAGAGTGTCAGCAGTGCCTGACGTAATGGTCGGGCCAAATACGGAAGTGATGAGTGCATGTGGCACAACATCAAAACCTGACGCCCATGGGTCTGGGCGGTCACGCACTCCGGCAACCATTGCTGTGAACAATCCGTCTGGCAAGCGTGTGCCTTCTGATGCAACCATCCACACAGGTTGCTCGACGCAATATGCAACAGCGGCAAGCGCCAATGAACCACCTGCGCACAACACACTGTCATTGCCGACTGCGAGCGCAGACAAAATTGTTGCATCAGCGCATTCAGCTGCTGAGGCAAGACCTTCAGGTGCCACCAGTTCACAACTCACTTCGCGACGTGACAAGTAACGCAATGCATCTTGTCCGTCACCTAATGAATCAACGACCAGTGCATGAATGTCGCCACGTCGTGCCAATGCATCAACCAGATGACCAGACCAACCAATCATGCAGATGGTTGACGCACCATCAAGAGCGTCTACCAAGTGGGTCGCTGTGGCGTCGTTAGCAATACGGCGCGCCAAATCATCAACGTCGCGGTACGGGTCCATCGAAGTGACTGCATGAGCACACACAGACCACAGCGGGGCATTTGTGGGGTGGTGTTCCACCAGGCGCCGAGCTGCCACCAAGGCTGCAGCCGGGTCGCGGGAAATGCCCGCAAGAGCGTCGGCTGCCCCCATAGCAACCTCCACCGGGTCTGCCCCGTGGGCTCGCGCCACATAACGGAGATGCTCGATGGGGTGCATGTTCTCAACGCTACTGAACTAGCGTTAAAGCCGTGGCAACCGCATCTCTCCCCAACCCCAGCATGGACCTCACCCTCACCCCTCTCAAGGGTGATGCGAAGACTCTTCAACAGTGGCTCACCACTTTTCACCTTGCTTCTGTGGTTCTTGACCCATTCACAAACGAGAGCTCGTGGATTCTCGAAACTGCTGTCCGCATCCTTCGTCAATTCTCTGGTGCCGCAGTTCGAATCAACTTCATTGTCACCTGCGAGGCAAGCGATGCCCGCGCATTCCTCGGCCCATACGCCGACGAGTTCTTAGTGTTCTGTGATCCAGATCGCGTCGCAGTGAAGGCACTCGGATTAACCGAACTTCCAGCTTTTGTTCTCATCAAGTCTGACGGATCTGTTCCGAATGCAGCACAAGGATGGACATCGGCTGACTGGAAAGAAGTTGCCGCAGCCGTGGCAGCCCTCACCAACTGGTCGCGACCCACAATTCCTGCGCCTGGCGACCCTGGTTCATTTCGCGGCACACCCGCACTTGTCTGATTCGTTACCGAACACAGGTCTCCCTGTTGAAGAGGCCATTGCCGAACTAAGAGACGCACTCGCCTCTCGTCGACATTCCGTCCTCATTGCTCCACCTGGTGCAGGTAAAACAACTCTTGTTCCTCTTCGTCTATTGCATGAAGGCTGGGTAGCGGGCCGCAAGATAGTGATGCTTGAACCGCGTCGGCTTGCCGCACGAGCAGCAGCACAACGAATGGCACACATGCTGGGCGAAAAAGTTGGCGACACAGTTGGGTACCAAACCCGTGATGAGCGAAAGATTGGTGCCAACACACGTATCGAAGTGTTGACCGAGGGAATTCTGACACGACGTTTACAAAACGACCCAACACTTGACGGCACTGCATTAGTGATTTTCGACGAAGTGCACGAACGTAACGTGCCAACTGATCTTGGTCTGGCGTTTCTGCTTGACGCAATCAAGACATTTTCCACGGACGTAAAGATTTTGGCGATGTCCGCCACGGCGCAAACACAATTGTTTGCACATGTGCTTGCCGACGAAGAGGGCGATGCGCCAATCGTTACATCAGAAGGGCGAACATTCCCGATTGATGTTCGCTACGTGCCACGCCAACGTAACGACCGACTTGAAAACGCAATTACTGATGTAGTTCTTGGGGCGCTGAACACTGATGATGGCGACATTTTGGTGTTCTTGCCTGGAATTGGTGAAATCAACCGAGCGCAAACACTGCTGAAAGAACGCGTGGCAGGCAACGTTGACGTGTTGCGACTCGCAGGCGCTCTGCCATTTTCTGAACAAGACGCAGCACTCAACGCCAGTGGTCTTGGACGTCGTCGCGTGGTGTTGTCTACCGATATTGCCGAGACGTCTCTTACTGTTGACGGAGTCCACATCGTGGTTGATGCTGGTATCGCACGAGTGCCACGACTTGATTCGCGAACAGGCCTTACCGAATTAGTCACTGTTACATCATCGCGAGCGTCTGCAGACCAACGCAGTGGCCGAGCAGGACGCGTACGTGAAGGTGTCGCATACAGAATGTGGAGCCGCATTGAAGATTCCACTCGCCTGCCTCATTTACCGGCCGAAATCACCCAGGTCGACCTGTGTGGTGTTGCGTTAGAAGTTGCCGCATGGGGAACACCGCTTGCGCAGTTGTCGTTTCTTGATGCACTTCCGGAGAAATCACTCCGTGTAGCTACTGAAACGTTGACAATGTTGCATTTGCTGGACAATGAAGGTCACATCACGCCGCTCGGCAGGTCTGTTCTTGGTTTGCCGCTTCACCCCCGTCTTGGCACCATGGTTGC
>CAIZMV010000108.1 GCA_903934195.1 uncultured Acidimicrobiaceae bacterium
CGCGCCATTGCAGTATTGCTCGGTTGGCTTGACAGGCAACGCACGCTGTCAGCGTGATTTATGAATCGTGCCCGTGTGGGTGTGATGTATGCCATGCATACGCAGAAGAAATGATGTCATCAAGACTGCGTGTTGGTGACCAACCGAATGTCTCATTGATACGACGAGGATCTGCGTAACACTCTGACGGATCACCAGCGCGGCGGCCAGCAATTTCATACGGCACTTTTTTCCCCGTGACGCGTTCCGTGGTGGCGATAATGTCCATCACGCTTGTGCCGTGGCCGGTACCAACATTGCATGTGATGCTGTCGCCACCTTTTGAGAGGTAATCAAGTGCAGCAACATGTGCGCGTGCAAGGTCTTCAACGTGAATGTAATCACGCACTCCGGTGCCATCTGGGGTGGGGAAGTCGTTTCCAAACACGGTGAGCGCAGGAGCGAAACCAAGAACAGCCTTCATGACATGTGGGATGAGGTTCTGTGAAAAGCGCCAGTCTTCACCGAGAGTTGAATCTTCTGAAGCGCCGGCTGCGTTGAAGTAGCGCAAGCACACATTGCGCATATTTGTCGTTTGCGAATACCAGCCGAGTGTCTTTTCAATCATCAGCTTTGTTTCGGCATAGACGCTTTCGCAGCTGAGAACATCGGTCTCGCGAACGGGGACTGATTGTGGAGTGCCGTACACGGCTGCAGTAGAGGAAAAGACAACGCGTGAGACGCCTGCCTGGTGCAACGCTTCAAAAAGCTTTTGAGAACCAGTGACGTTGTTATTGAAGTACTTGCCGGGGTTAGACATTGATTCGCCGACTGCTTTATACGCAGCAAAGTGCACAACTTCATCGACGCCGTGTTCAGCAACAACTCGGGCAATGAGATCAGAATCTGCAATGTCGCCCTGTACGAATGGGGCGTCACCAACAGCTTTGCGGTGACCATTTTCGAGAGTGTCGAGGACAACAACGCCACGACCAGAGGCACGAATGAGTCGTGTGGTGATGGATCCGATGTATCCGGCACCGCCGGTGATGAGCACGGTCATTGCAGTGAGGCTACTTCAGGGGCCGTGATTGCTTATCGCGAGCAGCGGCTTTCTCAGCTTTTTTCCATGCCCGCACAGTGAGAAGCGTTTCTGCTGAAGTGATGTCAGCAACGGTTCGTGGGTTTGAATCACTAAACACTCCTGCAGCCTTTTTCCAGTTAGTGGGTGTGAAGTCAAAACGTTTTCCAAGAAGTGCAACAAAAATCTGTGCCTTCTCGGCACCAAAGCCAGGCAACTCACGAAGGCGTTCAAACAACACATGACCATCTTCAACATCGGCCCACATGTTTTCGCCTTTACCTTTGTACTTTTCAGCGAGCACCGCACACATACCTTGAATGCGTTGCGCCATGGCTTTTGGAAAACGATGTATTGCAGGCTTCGTTAAGCAGATTGCAAGAAATTCTGTTGGGTCCATTGCTGCAATCTTTTTTGCATCAAGATGACCGAGTCGTTGCTTCAATGTCCATGGTCCGTTGAAAGCCCATTCCATCGGCACTTGTTGGTCGAGCAGCATGCCAATCAGCAATGCGGTGCCGTTGGCGTTAAGAAACGCATCAGAGTCAGGATTTCCGGTGATGTACAAAGTGCCCACGGGCCTATTCCTTTGATTTAGTCGCGAGTAAGAGAATGTACTGCGTCTGGGTTGATATTGAGGTCAATGATTGCCTGAGCCACTATTTCTTTTGTTACGCCATGCGATCCGACAAGGCTGAAGAGAACAGCAATCACGATATGTGGGGCGTTCGTCTCAAAGTATTCACGCAGAGCTTCGCGGGTATCACTGCGGCCCATGCCGTCAGTGCCGAGAGACAAGAACCTGCGGCTCGGTACGAACGTGGCTACCTGTTCGGAAACGATACGAAGGAAATCAGTGACTGCAACAACGGGTGCTGTTGTGGCACCAAGCATTGTTTCCACATGTGAGCGCCGTTTCTTTTCTGTTGGATGAAGCCGGTTCCAGCGCTCAACTTCCATTGCGTCGTCACGCAAAGACTTGTACGACGTGGCAGACCAAAGATCAACATCGACGGAGTATTTGGTGCGAAGAATTGTGGCAGCTTCTGTGGCGGCTGCGAATGCAGACCCCGAGAACAAGATTGACGCGTGAGCAGCGCCAGAAGCAGCTGGTGCCCACTGATACAAACCATTAATGATGTCTTGTGTTGACACATGACTCGGTTGTGCGGGCATCGGAATGTTTTCGTTGTACAACGTGATGTAATAAAAGATGTCAGCTGGACTTTCGCCGTACATCTTTGTAATGCCGTGCTGAACTATTGCAGCCACTTCAAATGCAAATGCTGGGTCATAGGCCTGGCATGCAGGTATCGCGGTGGCTAACAACAGGCTGTGACCATCTTGATGTTGCAAGCCTTCACCCATGAGTGTTGTGCGTCCGGCAGTTGCTCCCATAAGGAAGCCTCGAGCGCGAGCATCTGCGGCTTGCCAAATGAGATCGCCAACACGTTGGAATCCGAACATGGAATAGAACGTGTAGAACGGCACCATCGGTACGCCACGGGTGGCATAACTAGTAGCAGCAGCAATCCAACTAGACATGGCGCCGGCTTCAGTGATTCCTTCTTCCAGAATTTGACCCTGTGCAGACTCTGCATACGACAACAACAAGTCATGATCGACTGGTTCGTACTTTTGTCCTTGCGATGCGTAGATCTTTAGTTCGCGGAACATGGAATCCATGCCAAAGGTTCGTGCTTCGTCGGGGATGATTGGCACTACGCGACTGCCAAATGAATCATCACGAGCGAGATTGCGTAACAAGCGAGTGAACGCCATGGTTGAGCTCACTGCTTGGTCGCCAGAACCGAGTGTGAATTCTGTGAACACGTCTGCTGACGGCAACGTAAGAGGTGTTTTTGTGCGAACAACGCGCTTTGGTAGCGAGCCGCCAAGGGTTCGCCTGCGTTCCATCATGTATTGGTATTCAACAGAGTCAACGGGTGGGCGATAGTACGGAAGAACATCACCTTCAAGCGCGGAGTCAGGAATCTCTTCTTGCAAGTGCAAGCGATCACGCATGGCTCGCAATTGGTCTGTGTTTAGCTTCTTAATTTGATGCGTGGCGTTGCGGCCTTCAACTTGTGGTCCGAGAGTCCAACCCTTAATGGTCTTAGCCAAAATCACGGTTGGTTTGCCGGAACCAAGATTGTCGACGGCTGCTTGGTATGCAGCAAACAACTTGCGGTAGTCGTGGCCACCACGAGGCAGATTCACCAGTTCTTCGTCAGACAAGTGTGCGACCAGCTGTAATAAACGAGGGTCAGAGCCAAAGAAGTGCTCACGAATGTATGCGCCGCCTTCAATGGAGTAACGCTGAAATTCACCATCGACAGTTGAGTTCATTTTGTTCAACAACAATCCGTCAACGTCGGCTGCTAGTAACTCGTCCCACTTTGAACCCCACACCACTTTGATGACGTTCCATCCCGCACCGCGGAACACTGCTTCTAGTTCTTGAATGATTTTGCCGTTGCCGCGCACAGGGCCATCAAGTCGTTGCAGATTGCAGTTCACGACAAAGACAAGGTTGTCTAGTTTTTCTCGTGCAGCAAGTGAAATGGAACCAAGAGTTTCTGGTTCGTCTGTTTCACCATCGCCAATAAACGCCCACACGCGACTTGCCGAGGTGTCGTCGATGCCTCTGTTATGCAGATAGCGGTTAAAGCGTGCGTGGTACAGCGCCGTGAGTGGTCCGAGACCCATTGACACTGTGGGGAATTCCCAGAACTCTGGCATAAGGCGTGGGTGCGGATAGCTAGAGAGTCCTTTTCCGTCTCGCCCAATCTCGCGACGGAAATGATCAAGGTCGTCTTCGTCTAAACGACGTTCAAGAAATGCGCGTGCATAAACTCCGGGCGCGGCATGGCCTTGGAAATACACGTGGTCACCAGCAGCACCGTTGTCTTTGCCGTGGAAGAAATGGTTGAAACCAATTTCATACAAACTTGCAGAACTAGCGAACGTTGATAAGTGACCGCCGATTCCTTCTGCAGCATGATTTGCTCGTGTCACCATGACTGCCGCGTTCCACCTGATGTATGCGCGAATGCGACGCTCTAGATGTTCATCACCGGGAAACCAGGGTTCATTGTCTGCAGTGATGCTGTTGACATATGGCGTAGACACAGTGGCGGGGAAGTTCACATCGGTCTGCTGCGCACGCTCGAGAAGGCGAGAGAGCAAATAACGGGCACGTTCGACGCCGTGGCCATCGACAACAGAATCAAGAGAGTCGAGCCATTCCTGAGTCTCTCCCGGATCAGTGTCGGGGAGCTGATGCATAGAGCCGTCGAAGATCACAGGTGACATTCTCCCATGATTTTTCTCAAAAGCCTGTCGTTACCCCGTCCCATGGTGAACAATCGTTGTCATGGAATTATCCGACGACGTAATCGTGATTTATACAGATGGTGCGTGCTCGGGTAATCCTGGCCCGGGTGGCTGGGCGTGGGCAGTGGCTCCGTCTGGTGACATCAACGACAGTGGTGGAGAAGCCAGGTCAACGAATCAACGGATGGAAATTATGGCTGCCTACCAAGCGGTCATCCACTTTGAAGATGACCCGCGCATCATTCGCATTGTTGCTGATTCCACCTATGTCGTGAAGTGTTTCAATGACGGCTGGTGGCGTGGCTGGCACAAACGTGGCTGGAAAAATTCACAGCGTCAGCCCGTAGCGAACCGCGACTTATGGGAGCCATTTATTGAGTTGGTCATCAAACGGGGCCGAGTGGAATTCGAATGGGTCAAGGGCCATAGCGGCAATCGCATGAATGATTATGTTGATGCTCTTGCGGTGGCGCACACCCAGATTTAGCCCAATTCTTCACTCCGCTAGGAAGTCTGCGACCTGATTGCGTAGCCTGTAGGGATGGAACTTAAAGGCGTAAGCGCAATTGTCACAGGTGGAGCATCCGGTATCGGAGCAGCTTCTGTTCGTCTCCTCGCAAAAGGTGGAGCAAAGGTCGTCATCGCCGACCTTGATCGTCAGCAAGAGGTCGGCGAGGCCCTTGCTAAGGAAGTTGGCGGCGCATTTTGTGCTGTTGACGTCACCAATACAGACGACATCATCAACGCAGTGGAAATGGCTAAGTCCATGGGCCCACTTCGCGTCTTGGTGAACTCTGCAGGTATCGGCTGGGCACAGCGCACCATAGGTAAAGACGGTTCGTACGATTCGGCTGCCAACATCGAGGCTTTCAAGAAGGTCATCGCGATCAACTTGGTCGGAACATTCGATGCAATTCGTATTGCAGCTACTGCTATGAGCCAGACAGAGCCTCTTGAAGATGGCGAGCGCGGCGCAATCGTGAACATCGCATCTGTTGCAGCGTTCGATGGCCAAATTGGTCAGAACGCGTACTCAGCGTCAAAGGGCGGAGTTGTCGGTATGACACTTCCTATTGCTCGTGACTTGTCAGCTTCTGGTATTCGCGTGAACACCGTTGCTCCAGGACTCATTGACACACCGATCTACGGACAGGGTGATCAGAGCGAAGCATTCAAGTCACAACTTCAAAAGGGTGTGTTGTTTCCTCAGAAGCTTGGTCGTCCAGACCAGTTGGCTTCAATGGTTCTTGAGTGCATCACGAACAGCTACATGAATGCTGAAACCATCAGAGTTGATGGTGGCATTCGTATGCCGCCTAAGTGAGCACCGTTTTTCATAACGACCCATTTACGCCGTTTGATCGGCAACCGATAACTTCGCACGATTCCCCGAGCTCTGGCTCGGGGTTTCGTCGTTCTATAGCCATTCCTGATTCGTATTTGCCAGTGCCAGCTGATGCGGCACGGTTACGCGTTGCGGCTCGCGCGCTAGACATTGATCAATGGGTGTCAACTCATGACGACGACTGGTCGCCCACCATTGAAATGAAACGTGCCCTAATTGAAGAACGTCGCGATGAAGTTGTGGCGTGCCTTCCTGGCGCGCAAGATGCTTGCGAAGAAGTTGCGCGAGGCGTCATGAGTTCAATCGGTCTGACGCCTACAAGTGCACGCGGTGTTGACGCGCTTGTTGATGCAGCATTGTGCGTGGCTGATGATTTGTGCATCATGATGTCTGATGCCGACGGAATTCCACGACTAGTTGCTGCAGTGTTGTGCTCGCCTGGTCGGTGGCGTCTTGTTGAAAAGATCGGCGGCACAATGGCGTCAATTCATGTGCCTGTTGCTCGATACGACATTGACCTTGATTCACCTGTGAATGCAGTGCTGAAACGAATGAACGTTGAGAAACCAATGTGGCGAACCAATTGGGGAATTAGTAATCATCCAGCACTTTTTCAGCCTGATAATCCGCCGCATACACCGGATATGGATATCGCTGACATGTGGTTTCGAACAGAATGGCAAACATTGCGTCGTTTGCCTGAGACTGGCGCGATTCTGTTCACTATTCGCACGTATGTAGAGAAGTTGAGTGATTTTGTGACGCGAGATTATGCAGTAGTGCATGACATCGGCGACATCATTAACAAGATTCCTGTAGATGTTGCGCAGTACAAGAGCATTGCCCCGTATCGCGAACGAATCTTTGAATACTTCAGCGCCCGCTAGTTACACAGGCCGAAGCGGCTCTGATTCACCGTGAGGGATCTTGATGTGAATTTCATCCCCAACACGAATAGTGCCCCCATTTGTAACGATGGCCATGATGCCAGCGCGTCGAACAGTTTCGCCGTCAGGATTCTCTGAACGAAAAGCTGACAGAAGTCCATTGCGATACGTGTTGATTTGGGCACACGGGTTGCGCAACCCCGTTAGCTCGATGGTCGAATCACCAATGGTCATGAGTGTTCCTGTTGGTAGGGCGTGAAGATCAATTCCATATGTTGTGATGTTCTCTCCCAGTTCACCATCGGGAACGTTCTCTCCATCAAGAGTTTCACCCATCATGAGATGAACTTGTCTGAGGTTTGGTTGTGATGGGTTCGCGGCTACTCGTGATCGGTGTTTTACTAGCTCTCCGCAATGGGCATCTCCCTCGACTCCGAGGCCAGTGAGCAAAGTGATTGATTCGGCGGACTCTTTTGAGAATCCATGAACGGGAGAACGATGTACAGACCGAACGGTACTCATAGCTACGTGGTGTAGTCGGCGTTGATACGAACGTATCCGTCTGTCAGGTCACAGCCCCACACGGTGGCGGTAGCTGAACCAGTTTGTAGCGACACATGAATTGTTACGTCATCACCACGCATGTATTGGCTGAGTTGCTCAAGTCCTGATTCATCGACACGAGTGGGGTACACCTCTTGTGTACCAAAACGGATTACTACTTTTTCCTGGTCAATGTCTGTGTATTGACTGCATTTGCCAACGGCCATTGCAACGCGACCCCAGTTTGGGTCCGCGCCATGCACGGCAGTTTTGACAAGTGGTGAGTTGACGATGGACTTGGCCACGGTCTTTGCTTGTTGAGCATCACGCGCATTGTCAACAGTGACTTCTATGAGGGTCTCGGCACCCTCACCATCGCGTGCAATTGCCTTAGTGAGATCAAGAAGAACAGTGTGCAGCGCTTCAGCAAGTGCAGCATCGTCAACGGTTCCTGCTGCACCGCTTGCCAGCACAATCGCTGTGTCGCTTGTGCTGGTATCGGTATCAACTGACACGCAGTTGAGTGTCTTGTTGATGACGCCACGAAAGATGTCATTCAACTTTTGTGGTTCAACTTTTGCATCGGTGAACACCATTGCAATAAGAGTTGCCATGTTTGGCTCGATCATGCCGACGCCCTTGGCCACGCCAACAACGCGTGCGGTAGAGCCGGCGATGGTTGCAGACGAGATCTTGTGAACGGTGTCTGTAGTCATGATGCCGCGAGCTACATCGTCTGCGTCGTTATGTGGCAATGGGAAAGGAAGTGATGAGATTCCGGCACGAATGTTGTCGATGGGGTAGAGACGCCCGATGACTCCAGTTGAAGCGATGAGCACTTGGTCGCTGGAAAGTCCGAGTGCAGACGCAACTGACGACGTGACTTCTTCTGCGTGGCGCATTCCTTCTTCACCGGTTGCCACGTTTGCGTTCTTTGAAATCACCACAACAGCTTGTGCGGACAGATTGGCCACGTTGCGGCGAGAGATAACCACGCTGGGGCCAGCGAACCTGCTCTGCGTGAATACTCCTGCGGCAGAACATGGGCTATCAGCCATGACGACCGTGAAGTCTTTCGTTGAATCCTTCACTCCGACATTGGTGACGAAGGAGGAAAAGCCGAGGGGGAGAGCAGTAGTCACGACAATTGTGTTTAGCACCCCGAAGGGCCCTTTGGGGGTTTAGATTTGATTCGTGCGCACAATCGTGGTCAACGGAACCGTTATCAATGCTGAAGGACGGGTAGCTGCCGATGTGATCATCGAGGGAGAACGCATTGTTTCTGTAGTGCCACGCTCTGCAAGCGCCGTAGTGCCCGGCCCTGATGACACGGTGATTGATGCCGCCGGATGTTTCGTGATTCCAGGTGGAGTTGATGCCCACGTACACATGCAGCTTGATACGGGCACCCTGGTCTCGTCTGACTCTTTTGAATCAGGCACAATCGCTGCTGCTCATGGCGGTACCACCACAATTATTGACTTCTCTGAACAACGCCTTGGTGGCCAAGTGCTCACGGCATTTGAGAAACGGTTCGCAGAAGCTGAATCGCAATGTGTGATCGACTGGGGTCTTCATCAAGTTCTCGGTGGGGTTGATGCCCAAGCTCTGATTGATACGCGATCACTTGTTGAACGTGAAGGTGTTGCCTCAATCAAGTTATTCATGGCGTACCCAGGGCGTTTGTATTCCGATGACGGACAAATACTGCGCGCGTTACAAATGTGCGCAGATACCGGAATGATGGCGATGGTTCATGCAGAAAATGGGTTAGCCATTGATGTGCTGATTGAACAAGCAGTTGCTGCTGGTAATACAGGTCCTGAATTTCACTCGCTGACTCGTCCGCCAGAACTTGAAGCAGAGGCAGTCCATCGCGCAGCGGTGTTGGCACGCGTTGCAGGTAATGCGCCTCTGTACATCGTGCACTTATCTAGCTCGCACGCACTCCGTGAAGTGGTGGAAGCTCGCTCGCGCGGTACAAACATTTTCGCTGAGACATGCCCGCAGTATTTGCACTTGTCATTAGAAGAACACTTAGGACAAGGCTGGCCAAATGGAGCAGGCTTCATTTGTTCAACTCCATTGCGTTCACGTCATGACCATCATCAGGCAGACTTGTGGGAGGGCTTGCGTGTTGACCAACTTGCTGTTGTGAGCACCGACCATTGCCCGTTCTGTTTACGCGAACAAAAATTGGCAAACGGCGAGTCGTTCAATGTGGTGCCAAACGGTATTGGTGGCGTTGAGCATCGAATGGACTTGGTGTATCAAGGTGTTGTCGCAGGGCACATCAGCGAAGAGCGTTGGGTAGAAGTGTGTGCAACTGCACCTGCGCGATTATTTGGCCTCGGAGCGAAAGGTGTTCTTGCAGAGGGCTACGACGCCGACGTTGTTATCTATGACCCGAATGCAACGTCAGTTCTTAGCGCAAAAACTCACCAAATGAATCTGGACTATTCAGCGTATGAAGGGCTCAGCGTGCAGGGTGGTGTTCGCACAGTGCTGTCGCGCGGCGAAGTAATTGTTGACAAGGGCAATTTCCTTGGCCGTGTTGGTCGCGGAAAGTATTTACGACGCGACATATCGCGTCATATTCGCTAAGCGAATCGCTTCACCAAGTTTTCGAGAGTTTTCTCAATCGATTTGGCGTTGTCCTGTGGAGACTTACGCAGTTTCAGGATGAGCGGCGACTTTGACTTATTCCAGTCGAATTGTTCGGTGACTTTTGTACCGCCATCAACTGGTTCCAGGATGTAGCGCCAGATGTGTCCGCCGAAATGGCGCCATGCAATTGTCTTGCCCTCTTCAAACTCAACAATAGTGTTGGTGATTTTGTAGCGAACACCGATTTTCATCTGCATTCCGAATGTTGCATCGAGAGACAAACGCTCTGGCGCATCGATTTGTGCTGACTGGATGGAACCAGAACCATCAATTTCGCCGTGACGACGTGGATCTGCGAGTAAATCAAAAATCATTTGTGCCGGAGCAGGAACGATGGTGGAGCGAGAAACTACTTTTGCTGGGTCAGATGTCATGACTGCAGTCTGACCCATTCAGACACCGCTTCGGCGCACCGTCTGCCAGAAAACATTGCGCCTTGAATTGAGCCCGTATCTCGGTGGTCGCCACAAACAAATAAACCCTCGCCCAACGACACCCGCTGGCGTGGGTTGAATGGCGGATCTTGGTTTGGTTGTCCGTGTGGAATGCGATACGTGCGTAAGTGGCGCCATGAATCGACTGTTGGGCCCCACCAACTGCGCAATTGGCGTCGCGCGGCAGCTTCTAGATCGCCTTCTGCAAGTCCGGGCAAGGCGGCGGCAACAAGATGCTGGCCGTGTGGTGCGTAATACGGGCTGACATGCGACATCACTGCCACGTTGTACACGGGGCCTTTTCCTTCGCCGTCGAGAACGACATAGGCGCCGTCAATAGGTGCGGTGGGTGCTGCGAAATAGACACACCCAGCACTACGCGAACCGACTGCAGGAATGCCGAGCAATTGAGATGCAATTGGTCCTTCAGTTGCAACAACAACTGCTTTGGCTGCGATGGTGTGTCCGTTTGCGAGTGTTACTGACCCAGGTGTTGTTGATGCAACCGGAGTATTGAGAAAAAGAGGAGTTGTGTGCAGCGATGCCGCAAGTTGTTCTGTAATTTTCCCCATGCCGTGTGCTGGCACTACAGAATCACCTGTAGCAAGAGTGCGAAAAATGATGTCGAACATGCGACGTGATGAACGCAACTGCGGGTCAAGTTGAATACCGCCGACGAGTGGTCGAAAGAACCTGTCAATCATCGTGGAAGAAAACCCAGCAGCACGTAAAGCGGTGATTGTGTCTACATCGTCTCCGCGAAGCAATGCTTGCGGGTCAGCTGATTTCACTTTGGCACGTAAAAGAGCAATGCGTGCTTTGTCCGCCCACGTACCTATTGGTGCAAACGTGGTCGACGCCAAAGTTTTTGGACGACGAAACGGATCACCAACGACTGTTCCTTTTCCTTCACGCCACACCAGTGCACCAGGTTCAAATGCACGAAAGTCGAGTGCCGGAATATCGAGATGTCGGTGAATTTCTGGGTACGCCGTAAGCATGACTTGAAAACCACGATCAAGAATGAAGCCATCTACTTCATCACTGCGCACTCGACCACCGACGCCATCGGATGCTTCAAGTAATACAGCAGAAATTCCGTGTTGTTCAAGAACGCGCGCAGCAGTGAGACCGGCAAGGCCGGCACCAACGATGACAACGTCGGCAGAAGACGGAAGGGTTGCGTCGGTCATTTGTTCAGCAGTGCCCGCAATGCGACATCAAGTGTTGGATGCGCAAAGTGGAAACCATCTGCAACAAGTGCGTTCGGCACAACGCGTTGACCAGTGAACAACAATGCATCTGCAAGTTCGCCACCAAGTAGCAGTTTTGGTCCGAATGAAGGAATTGGAAGAATTGCTGGCCGCGACACCACGCTGGCAAGAACACGTGTGAATTCGGCATTCGTTACTGCGGTTGGTGCGGTGAGGTTTACAGCACCGGAGAGGTTTGATGTGAGCAGGTGAATGATTGCGTTGACCTCGTCAGTGATTGAGATCCAGCTCTGCCATTGTTTGCCGTTTCCAAACTTGCCACCAAGTCCTAATTTGAACAAGGGGAGTTGCTTCTTTAGTGCGCCACCCTTTGGTGACAGCACAATGCCTGTGCGCAACAAAACAGTGCGAATGCCGGCAGCAGATGCAGAAGCTGATGCTGCTTCCCAATCACGACATACGTCTGCAAGAAATCCGGTTCCGATTGCAGCATCTTCGCCAAGTTCTGTGTCGTCACGTACGCCGTAGATTCCGATTGCAGATCCAGAAAGAAACACTGAGGGTTTTTTGTCAAGTGATGCCATGGTGTCTGCCAACAACGCGGTACCAAGTGTTCGGCTCTGCAGAATTTCCATCTTGTAGGAATCAGTCCAGCGCTTGTCGCCGATACCTGCGCCGGCCAAATGCACAACTGCATCTACGCCGTCAAAAGCAGAAGGAGACATTTCTCCGGTGGCTGGGTTCCACTGCACTTCGTCATTGCGACGTGGTTCGCGACGAACGGCCGCAACTGTGGTGTGGCCAGAAGCGTTGAGTTGTTTTGTCAGGGCTTGTCCGATGAGGCCAGAGGCGCCAGTGATGAGAATCTTCATATGGTCTCAGTCAACCGTGAACCACCGCTGATTGTTCCCGAATCTTGCGTAGCCTGAAGGTTCCTATGAGCACCCGCAAACTCATCCTCTCCGCCATTGCCTGTGCATTGGTCATCATCTTGGCTGGAGGCGCAAAAATCTTCCAGATGTC
>CAIZMV010000109.1 GCA_903934195.1 uncultured Acidimicrobiaceae bacterium
CGCTCACATTGCCAAGTACTCAATACATAACAGCAAGTGCAGACTTCACTCTTGCTGCGCCAACATCAAGCAGAATCGGAACAGCTCTGCTAGCTGCAACCATCGGCAGAAACTATCTAGCGCCCTCGGCAGGAATCGGACCTGCGACCTGCGGTTTAGGAAACCGTTGCTCTATCCACTGAGCTACGAAGGCGGGGATGGTGCGAAATGTGGTGCGAAATTCGCCGCCACACCTGCATCACTATCGCCAAGCCTAGTGGCGAAAAACGGACCAAAACCTCCCTCGCGGATCCTCCATGGTTCATGCCAGATGGCTATCCCCCGCGAAAACGAGAGCAACTAGTCTCAATCTATGAAGTTTGCAATCGCGTCACTGGCGCATGAGACAAATACATACGCAGTGGACGTCACTGGGTACACCGAACGTCACCACTTCGATGTTAAATGTGGAAACGAACTTCTGCGGTTTGCGGGAATGCGAACTTTCCTTGGCGGAATGATTGACGAATGCAATCGTCGCGGAATTGAGATCGTTCCAATATTCTCAGCTTTCGCTCCACCCTCAGGCATAATCAAGACTGATGTCTACCTCGAATTCCGTGAGGCAATTCTCAAAGGCCTTCGAGACAATCCCGACATAGATGCCCTTGTACTAGAGATACACGGCGCCGGAGTCGCCGATGGGTTTCCCGATATGGAAGGTGACCTAATTACTGCTATTCGTGAAGTTGTGGGGCCAACCTTGCCTGTCACCGCCGCATTAGACCTTCACGGCAATATTTCCCTCGCCATGACAACACAGTTCACAGCATTATTTGGCAATCATCTCTACCCACATACCGATAGTGCCGACCGCGGTGCGGAAGCAGTTTCTGCTGCGGTCGATGCGTTAAATGCAACCACCAAACCAGTCACCGAGTTGGTGTCACTACCTATTCTTCTTCAAGCATCAACTACCGACGAGGGCTTCCCCGCTGCGGAGATGAACAAGATCTGCAGCACGATCGAATCTCGTCCCGGCGTCATCGACTGCACAGTGTTTCACGGTTTTCCATTTACCGATACTGCAGACGTCGGAGTTCACGTGGTGTGCACTACCGATAATGATCGAACCCTGGCTAAAGAATGCGCCAACGAGGTCGCGCAGTGGATTTGGGATTCACGTGAACGTTTCACAACGGAATCACATACCCCGGACTCCGCAATGCTCGTGGCTGCTTCTCTCATTGCAGGCGGTAAGCGTCCCATAGTCATCAACGACACCAGTGATAACCCAGGTGGAGGAACACCAGGAGATGGAACACATCTTCTTGGGGCAATGCTTGAACACCAAATTCCTGGCTCTGCATTTGCCATGCTGTGCGACCCCATTGCTGTAAAGGAAGCTATTTCAGCTGGTGTGGGTAACAGTATTGAACTCACTATTGGGGGTCGTCATGGCCCACTTCACGGACCACCATTAAAGGTCCAAGCGAAGATTCGTACAATCTCTGATGGCCGCATATTTCTTACGCACATGATGCGCGGTTACCCGCTCAACGTTGGGCCAGCGGTTGGTATCAGAGTAGGTGAAGTGGATGTCATTCTGACGTCACAGCCATCACAAACTTTTGATTCAGAAATTTTCAAATTGCACGGAATCGATACTTCTGAGTGTTCTGTAGTTGGTCTCAAATCAAGCGCACATTTTCGCGCTGGTTTTAATCACATTGCTGCCGAAATCCTGTGTGCAGATTCTCCAGGTCTCACCACTTTGGACGTCACGAATTTTACTCATGCCGCGTTTACCGGAAAACTATGGCCAACTGATCCAAATACCGAGTGGACTCATTCATGAAAATCATCGTCATAGGTGGTGGCATTGCCGGTATCAGTATTGCGGCTGAACTCTCGCGCACTCATCAAGTGACATTGCTGGAGATGGAGCAACAACTTGCTCATCACACGACTGGCCGATCGGCTGCGATGTATCTCGGCTCCTACGGCGATGCGAACGTGCAAGCGCTTACCGGCGCAAGTCTTGACATCTACAACGAACTATCTCACGAATACGGATATCCACTTCTAACTCCACGTGAAATGGTGCAGATTCTTGATCACAACCAACTGTCCGAACTTGACGAGACACTTGCTAAGCACCCCGCGATGAAGATTACTTCTGTTGATGACCTTATGAAAATGGCACCATACATCAACCGCGAGATTGTGGGTGCCGTGCTTCGTGATACATCGGGTTACGACATCGAAGTCGCTGGACTTCACCAAACGTATGTCCGCAGATTCACCGCCAATGGAGGAGTGATTGAAAAGTCACATGAGGTTTTGGAAATCACGTTCAACTCCACCGGTACCTCGACAGTTCGCACGCTCTCTAAAACGTTTCATGCAGACCTCGTCGTCAACGCATCCGGTGCATGGGGCAATTTCATTGCTGAACGAGCACAATGCGCCACCATTCCATTGGAACCTCTGCGTCGAACCATCTTCATTAGCAAACTCAATCAACCTTTTGAACCAGGACCAATGGTGTTGAGACATCCGGAAGAGTTCTACTTTCGTGTAGATCGCGGCACTGTTCTCGGTTCACCTGCGGACGAAACACCCTCTGTCCCGTGCGATGCTCAACCCGAAGAAATAGATGTTGCTATGGCAATTGAGGCCATCAACGAATTCACCACACTGAATATCAGGAGTGTGGAATCTACGTGGGCTGGACTACGCACATTC
>CAIZMV010000110.1 GCA_903934195.1 uncultured Acidimicrobiaceae bacterium
AGACTCATGGAGCAAACAAGTTGATGCATGGGGAACGGTTGCTATTACTGCTACCCAACGTGACCATGACATTCCCGACTTGGTGTTAGAGATGGCGGCCGAAGTGGAACATATGCCGCGACACTTAGGTATTCACTCGGGTGGAATGGTCATGTGCGACAGACCCATCATTGAAGTGTGTCCAGTTGAGTGGGGACGCATGGCTAATCGCAGTGTGTTGCAATGGGACAAAGATGATTGTGCTGCTGCAGGGTTGGTGAAGTTTGATCTGCTGGGTCTTGGCATGTTGTCAGCACTCTCAAACGCGGTGTCGCTTATTTCAGAACATCGTGGGTATGAACTTGACCTTGCAACTATTCCGCAAGAAGACGATGTGTATTCCATGTTGTGTCGTGCAGACACGGTGGGCGTATTTCAAGTGGAGTCGCGCGCACAAATGTCAACATTGCCCCGGTTGAAGCCGCGTCGCTTCTATGACTTGGTTGTGGAAATTGCACTCATTCGACCCGGACCAATTCAAGGTGGGTCTGTTCATCCGTACATTCGCAGACGTAATGGACTTGAACCAATTACGTATCTGCATCCGTTGTTAGAGAATTCTCTCGGTAAAACTCTGGGCGTTCCGTTGTTTCAGGAACAACTGATGCAAATGGCAATCGATGTTGCGGGTTTTACGGCAAGCGAAGCTGATCAACTACGCCAAGCCATGGGTTCAAAGAGATCACAGGCTCGTATGGAACGGTTGAAGGTGCGGTTGTATCAGGGCATGGCAGAACGCGGCATTACCGATGCAATCGCCGATGAGATTTTTCTGAAGATGGCAGCGTTTGCCAATTACGGATTTCCCGAAAGCCATTCGGTGAGCTTTGCGTATCTTGTCTATTCATCGTCGTACATAAAGCTGCATGAACCGGCTGTTTTTTGTGCTGCGCTACTGAATGCGCAACCAATGGGTTTTTGGTCGCCACACACATTGGTACGTGATGCGCGACGACATGGCGTGGTGGTGCGTACACCTGATATCAACGCGTCGGGGCATGAAGCAACACTTGAAGTATGTAGTGATTCAGAAACTGGTTTGTCCGTGCGACTGGGTATCGGTTCTGTGCGCGGCATTGGGTCTGAACTTGCCCGCGAGATTGCGGTGCATCGGCCATACACATCAATTGAAGAACTTGTTGCACGTGTTCCTGCTTTGTCGCGCAAACAGGTTGAGGCTCTCGCTACAGCCGGTGCATTCACCGACAGTTTCGGTGATGATCGCAGGCACGCATTGTGGGAAGCAGGTGCACATGGCCATGGCGATGTTGCTCATCTGCAAGGCATCATGGGGTTGAATTCACGGCCCACATTGCCTGGCATGGAACCAGTGGAAGAAGCCATTGCAGATTTGTGGGCCACGGGTATTTCGCCTGATGGTCACCCCACAATTTTTCTGCGTGAACAACTTGCAGCAAAGGGAGTAGTTACTGCAGATGGGCTACCAGCTGTGCCTCACAAAGATCGAGTGTTGGTGGCAGGCATTGTTACGCATCGTCAACGCCCCAAGAGCGCACGCGGTGCCACATTCATCAGTTTGGAAGATGAGACGGGCCTCATCAATGTTGTGTGTTCAAAAGGTTGTTGGGCGCGGTACCGAAACGTTGCACGTGATGCATCGGCGTTGTTAGTGCGAGGCAGGGTGGAATCTGCAACAGGTGTTATCAATATCGTTGCTGAACAGTTGTTGCCGTTGTTTGCGCCGGCCACTATCCCTAGTCGCGATTTTCGCTAGGCAAACTATTCGTTTGGTGTTTCGCCAAGACCATCATTGAACATGCGGTATGTCTCATAGATGTCTTTGCACTTCTGACACATCGGCACTTGCTTCGGGTCGCGAGACGGCACCCACACATGCCCACACAATGCTTCGATGGGTGTTCCGTTGATGCGGGCTTCAAGAACTTTTGCTGCAGCATTTTCACCAGGCTCGGTCTTCACAATGTGAGCCACAATTGGTTCGCCAGTCTCAGGAACCATCTCTGTCTCTGGTCGCGACTCGACGGGGCGAGTTTTGAGTGGGGTTGCCATGTCCAACAGTCAATCAGGTGAATGAGGTGCCGTACACTCAACACATGCCTTTGTATGAGTTTCGTTGCCGCACATGTGATTCCACATTCGATGAACGTCGCCCAATGGCAGAGGCCAATGCGCCTGCCACATGTCCGCAGGGCCATGACAACGCAGTACGCATGTTGAGCGTGTTTGCGTCAGTCGGTGGCGGTTCGGCTCAGGCAATGCCAGCAGCACCATCTGGTGGTGGCTGTTGTGGCGGGGGCTGCTGCTCATAACGCATGGCCATCTTTGTAGATGAGAGCAGATGGTGGTTCAAGGATCATCAGTGGTGCCACATGGTGAGCAATCATTCATTTGAAGAACTACATCTGTTTGCTGTCACGCTAGAAATTCCCCAACGTGCATTTCATGGCGACCATTACGACTTGCCTGCACATATCCGCGCCATTGCAATTGACCTTGGCGCACAGGTGGTGACCAGTAGGGAACTGGTGACTCATTTGGTGAGTTCAGGCTTACGAATGTCCGCTGCGCAACGTCGTGCTTATAAAAGTGCTGAGGTGCTTGGCCATGGGTCTGGCATGCCCGCAATGGACCGTGGACAATAAAGCCCACCGCGACCAATAACGACCCAGTCGAGCAGCTGTAGCCCGGCGTTGTTAGTCACCATTGCACAATGGTGAAGCATTTCGACATCACCACATTGAATGGGTGACACCGTGCGTACCGACACAAGAACAATTGAATGCGCATTCGGAATGCGTGAGCATTGACCAACGATGTTGTGAATGGTGTTCTCATTGATGGGGTTATCGCGAATTAATCCGAGGCCTCGCTGTTGCTGATCTGTAATCAGCGCATAGGTGTTGGCACGTAACGGATGTTCCAGTGCTAAACAGGCAACCCCTAATGATTCGACAAGTGAAGAGATGGAGTCAATAAAAGGACGTGGAATGTCGACAAGTGATGCGTTGAGCATGGAGTCTCCCGTTGAAAGTTGGAACACGGGGGAATGTGAAGCGCACGTTATGTGGCGGGTGTGTCTCTAAAGAAAGAAAGCGATGAAAATCACTGATGCCACCATGCCAACGACGGGTGCAGCCCATGCAACCCAGGCTGCGGTGCGGTTCCAGCGGGGCTCGAGCATTGCGTACCCAACTGCTGCACCCATTAACGCTCCGCCAACATGGCCACCAATTGAGATTCCGGGAATCGTGAACGTGATGAGCAAGTTCAGCAGCAATGTCGCGCCGATGCCAGTTTTCATTGGGTTAACGCCACGTTGTTGCAAACCGACAGCAGCTGCAGCCATCAGTCCGAACACAGCGCCAGAAGCTCCGCCCGTTAACGCATTAGGGCTGAAAGCAAGTGCACCAACAGAGCCTCCGAACATTGCAGCGAAATACAGCAATGCAAAACGTCCGCGATCAAGGGCAGGTTCAAGTAACTGACCAAGTTGCCACAACAAGAACATGTTCATACCGACATGAATTAACCCGTAATGAAGGAAACCAGAAGAAACAAGCCTGTACCACTCGCCATTGTCGATGAAGTATTGCGACAACGCCATATCCAATTCACGACCGTTGATTGCTCCACCATTTGTGAGAACTGTGGAACCCATAGTGACCCAAAGAAACAGAAACACGTTCACTGCAATAATGATTCGGGTGATTAGTAGCGGTTGTGCTGCGTTCCAGAAACGAATGCGCTCACTAACTGGTGGCCGCGAACTTTTGATGCAGTCGACACAATGCGACCCAACATGAACTTGCGTCAGGCATTGGTTGCAGGCAGGACGACCACACCGTGTGCAATGACGACCCGTTGCCGTATCTGGGTGTCTGGTGCAGTATTCGAGAATCGGTGGGGGAAACGACATCAGCGAGGCGCAGCCTCCGCTGCCGCTCGGTTGGCGAGATACCAATCAACTGTTGCAGCAAGGCCGTCTCGAAACTTCATGGCAGCTTTCCATCCGAGCAATTGCTCTGCACGTGTGGCGTCAATGCGTCTGCGCGGTTGACCATCTGGTTTCGTGGCATCCCATTGAAGAGTGCCCGTATATCCAACGACTGACGCAATTGTTTCTGCGGTTTCGCGAATAGTGATTTCACTGTCAGATCCTAAGTTGATCGGCTCAGTTCCTTCGTGAGTTTCTGCAGCACGCACAATGGCTGCTGCTGCGTCTTCAACGTAGAGATATTCACGACTGGCCGAACCAGTGCCCCACACATCGATGTGGTCCGCACCTGATTCTTTGGCTTCGATGCATTTCTTGATGAGTGCAGGGATTACGTGTGAGACCGACTCATGGAATTTGTCGCCAGGGCCGTAGAGATTTGTCGGAATGAGGTACGCAAATTTTTGGCCGTATTGAATCGCATTCACCTGTGCATGTATCAGGTGAGCTTTTTTTGCGATTCCGTATGGAGCATTGGTCTCTTCTGGATAACCGTCCCACAACGATTCTTCTTTGAATGGAACAGGAGTGAGCTTCGGGTACGAGCAGACAGTGCCGAGCAGGACAGTTTTTTCTGTACCAGCAGCTCGAGTGGCTTCGATGATGTGTGTTCCCATCATGAGGTTGTCGAGATACAAAGGGGCAGGTGCAACCTGGTTGTATCCGATACCGCCGACGCGGGCAGCTAGATGAATGACATGGGTTGGTGAGTATGCGGCCAACATTGCGTCAGCAGCACCAGGGACCGTGAGGTCGTATTCGTCATGGGTGGGGGCGACTACACGAGCGCCCAGATCAGCCAATCGGGCCACCACGACCCGTCCGAGAAAGCCATTGCCCCCCGTGACCACCACACTGCGATTCGACCAAAATTCCGACATGGATGCCATAGTACGACTGGAACGGTCAGAATGAAGGGGTGCTCATCGCCTACACCCTTGAACAATGCTGGCGCCGAGTGCCAGGGGGCACCGGAATCGCAGCCATAGAAGTGGCTCGAGAGCTGGCTATGCGGTCTGACGTTGAGGTCATAGGCGTAGCGGGACGGCACCGCCACCCGCCAACAGATGGGTTTGCTCCTCCGATTGCAGTGAACTCGTTGCCCATTGGCGGGCCGCTTCTCGTTGAATCCTGGTTGCGCCTCGGATGGCCGAAAGTTGAATCAGTTGTCGACAATGCAGACATCGTGCATTCCACCACCATCATTCCTCCGGCAACGTCATTGCCATTGGTAGTCACCATTCATGACTTGGCTTTTTTGCGTCATCCTGATTTCTTTACTGCACGCGGCAACAAGGTGTTTCGTCGCAGTCTTGACATCATGCTCAACAAAGCAGACATGGTGTTGTGCTCATCGCAAGCGACGCTTGAAGATTGTGTGACGGCAGGTTTTGACTCTGATCGTTTACGTCATGTTCCGCTTGGAGTGCGGGCCCAGACCATCACAGATGAAGATCGCACTCGAGTTCGTGCAACATATGATTTGCCTGAACAGTTTGTTTTGTTTGTCGGAACACTTGAGCCACGTAAGAACTTGACGCGCCTTATTGCGGCTCTCGGCTCACTTCGAGATGCTCCGCCATTAGTTGTAGTTGGAATGGCAGGGTGGGGAGACGAGGCACCATCAACCGCGCACGATGTTCGCTTTACGGGGTTTGTGCCAGCACATGATTTACCTGCTTTGTACGAGGCGTGCACGGTTTTTGCATTTCCTTCGATTTTGGAAGGGTACGGATTGCCGGTCAT
>CAIZMV010000111.1 GCA_903934195.1 uncultured Acidimicrobiaceae bacterium
GGCTGATTTGATGGAGCGATTCACACTCTCAGTTGATGCAGCAATCAAAGCCAAAAAACACCGTCATCATTAGTAACGCATCACTCACAAAATGAGCGCACAAGAACAGTTCACTACTGACGCTATGCAATATGCGCCGCAATTGTTTTCTACTGCATTGCGCATGACACGAAGTCGTTCAGATGCTGAAGATTTAGTGCAAGAGACTTACATCAAAGGTTGGCGTTCGTTTCACACATTCCAAGAAGGAACAAACCTGCGCGCTTGGTTGTTTCGCATCATGACAAACACATACATCAATAAGTACAACGCGCAAAAGCGAAAAGGCACTGAAGTTGAACTCGATGATGTTGAAGAACTTTTCTTGTACAAGCGCTTGGGTTCCATTGATCAATCACAACTCAGCAGTTCAGCAGAAGACCAGATGCTCGAGCTCTTTACAGATGACGAAGTGAAAAGTGCCCTTGAAGAACTGCCAGAAGACTTTCGCATCCCAGTGCTTTTGTCAGATGTTGATGGCTTTTCATACAAAGAAATCTCCGAAATGCTCGAAATACCGATTGGCACAGTGATGTCCCGCCTGCATCGGGGAAGAAAAGCGATGCAAAAGATGTTGTACGAGTACGCACGTGAAAGAGGGCTCATTGTTGAGCCCCTGACAGTTGAAGGAACCGGCGAGTAGTCGCCAGAGCGAGCAAAGCCATCGATATGCCAAATTGCCAAGAAACACTGAAAGAACTGGAATTGTTCCTCGATTCAGAGCTGCCGAACGCCCGAATTGAAGAGATCATGGCGCACCTCACCGGATGCACCGATTGCCAAGGCGCCTATGAATTCCATGCCGAATTACGCACCATTGTGCGCACGAAGGCCAAGCGCGATCATCTGCCAGAAGGCTTCACCGACCGTCTCCTTGCCTGCTTTGGGCCAGAATCCGAATCGGAATAAGCACGGTAATAGGTTGCAGCGGCCGCCATTGGCTACGCTAGAGACATGTTCGCAGCGAATGTATGGCATTGGTGGATCGGTGTATTCCTCCTCATCGGAAGTATCGGGGCAGTAGCTTCCGTATTTGCTGGCTATGTAGCCAAGGTCAGCGCAAGCCGCTATCCAAACCGCCGCCAACGCCAAGCCCTCAAGCAGAAGTAACAACTTTTCTTGATCGACGATCTACTTCGTCGCTGCACTTTCCCACCTGCTGGTACAGCTGTTTCATGCGCTATCTCGGGTGGACCCGATTCCATGGCCCTCATGCTGTTGGCTCACGCGCACGGGCTCATTGTCACCGCTATTCATGTTGATCACGGCCTGCGCACCGAATCAGCCAGCGATATCGACGTAATTGACCCCGTTGCAGAATCACTTGGCATCACAGTCATCGTGCATTCGGTGCAAGTGGAACACGGGCCGAACTTAGAAGCTCGAGCCCGTGCAGCACGGTACGGCGTTATGCCAGACAACGTAATGACTGGTCACACTGCAGACGACCAAGCAGAAACGGTTCTCATTAACTTGTTGCGCGGAGCCGGTGCGCAGGGTCTTGGTGCTATGCGACCTGGATTCTCGCGCCCCCTCTTGGCGTTGCGTCGCAGTGATACTCATGCGGTGTGTGCTGACGCAGGAATCGCAACCATTACTGATTCCACAAATACAGATCCGAAGTTTCAGCGCAATCGCGTACGTAACGAGCTTTTGCCCCTGATGACAGAAATTTCCTTGCGCGACCCTGTGCCACTTCTTGTTCGCAGTGCAGATGTGTTGCGCGACGACAACGACCTGCTGGAAGAATTAGCCCTGAATATCGACCCCACCGATGCTGTGGCTTTGGCTGCTGCCCCAGCCCCCCTTGCCCGCCGTGCCCTTCGCCGCTGGCTGTCAGACCCCTACCCACCAGACCTCGCCACCCTCGAGCGCATCATGGCAGTTGCCCGTGGCGAGACCTTGGCCTGCGATATTGGGGAAAATCGTGAAATTCGTCGCAGTAAACAGAGGCTCATACTGCAGTTGCTGGGGTAACTTGATGTGCGGCGTTTTTGCGCCGCCGGACCGAGCCAACACTTTCAAGGAGACCTGAATGCCCCCGAAACTTCGCGGAAAATGGGCCCTTGGAATTACCCCTCGTAATTTCACCTGGGTCATCAAGGATTGCCTTGCCATTTGTGAGCGACCAGGGGGATACGGCGAAAACCATCGCCGCGTTCGTCGTCAAGAAGAAATCATCTGGCTGCGCGAGAACCATTTCGACCTCGTTGTCTCCATCATTGCTGCGCCCCACAACCTGCACGCGTACGAAGAACTCAACATGCCGTACCACCATCGCCCACTCAGTGGCGCAGATGACACCGACGCATTCTTGAAAGTGTTCTACAAAGAACTGCAAGGAATGCTTGGGCGTAATCAGAAACTCATCATTCACTCTGAAGAAGTCGGCGATCGTTTGCTCGGCATCATCGGTGGATACATCCGCTGGAGCGGCATGATTGACGATCCATCACAAGCCATCATCATCACTGAAAACATCGGTGGTCGCCAGCTTGATACATGGGCTCGTGAATTGATTCTCGGAGTACACAACCTGCGGTAGATGTCCTTCGGACAACGACCACTTGGTTTGTCGATATGAAAAATCGTCGAGTACTCATCACCGGAATGGGTGGAGAACTCGGCTCTCTCGTTGCTGCGCTCGCTGAAAACTCAGAATGGGCCGGCGAGATTCTAGGAATTGATGTTGATCCACCACGTCGCCTACTCAAGCGTTCACAGTTTGTTCGTGTTGACCCAACTGAACATGACCGCATCGCAGAACTGATTCAAGAATTCAACCCGCACGTTCTGTTGCATGTCGGTGTGTGGGAACCGCATGCACGTCTTGCAACACCCGAAGCCGAAACATGCACTGCACTAGTTGCAAAGGCTGTATTCGATGCCGCACATCAAGCTGATGCATTAGAGACAGTTGTCGTGCGCAGCGGAATTGAAATGTACGGCACTGGCGCATATTCGCCTGACATTGCAGTAGAGACAACACCCACTGCTCCGAACACTACGTACGGATACATGTGCCGCAATATCGAATCGCAAGCAACTGAACTTCGTTCTGCTCGTGGCATCAATGTGTGCACGTTGCGGCTTGCGCCAGTTCTTGGTGCGCACGTGCCAAGCCCACTTGGTCGTCTTCTGCGTTTACCTGTTATCCCCTACTACGGAATTGGTAATCCAATCTTTTGTGTTGTCGAAGACTTTGATGCAGCAACTGCGTTTATCCAAGCAGCACAACGTGATGCAGATGGCGTAGTGAACATCGTTGCTAACGGCGCCATCAGTATGTTGCGTGCAACGTCTATTGGTCGCCGTGTACCACTTCCATCATTCGGCCCAGGTTGGTGGATGGCAAAAAACGTTTCGTCGTTTGCCGGTGCACCCATGCCAGACCACGTTGCAGACCTCATTCAACATGGCCGCCTAGCTGCCAGTAACGAAGCTGCACATTTATTGCGTTTCGCACCGCGCCACTCAACTACAGAAGTAGTTCGTAATTTGTATCTGTGGCCAAGCATCGAACGTATCCCCGCCCGTAAGCAGGTTGCATAACATGCCATTCGCAGTTGCAGCCGACGGAATACGTATTCACTACGAAGTAACCGGCATCACCAAAAGAGCACCCGTTCTATTGGTGCAAGGACTTGGTGGCGAAAAGAACTCATGGAACCTTCAACGCGCTGCACTTGCATTGCGTCATCGCACAGTGGCATTTGATAACCGTGGTGCTGGCAAGAGCGACAAACCGGAAGGCATATACGATCTTGAACAAATGGCAGACGACGCCATCGCCGTGCTTGATGCTGCCGGTATCGAATCGGCCCATGTTGTTGGCTTATCAATGGGTGGCGCAATTAGCCAGATCATTGCGTTGAAGCACCCGAACCGTGTTCGTTCGTTAACGCTTGTTGCTACTGCGTGTCGTAATCATCAGTGGCGTGCAGATCTGTTGCAGTCATGGGCTGATATGGCTTCAAACGAGGGCATGGGCTCAGTTGGCAAAGAAGCAGCACGGTGGATGATCGGCCCGCGTTCTTTCCGCCGCATACTTCCAGCGCTCGGCAGCATTGGTCCATTGCAATTGTTCAACCCTGCCAATGCATTCGTGTCGCAAGTGCAAGCGATTCTTACAAC
>CAIZMV010000112.1 GCA_903934195.1 uncultured Acidimicrobiaceae bacterium
GCGCCGGCCTTCAAATATGCAATGGCATCTTTCACTTCGCGACGTTCGTAGAACTTCGTACCGCCAACAACTTTGTACGGAATGCCGGAACGCATCATTGATTCTTCAATGGCGCGACTTTGCGCGTTGGTGCGATACATGATGGCAATATCGCCCCATGCGCGCTTTTCTTTTGTGTGAATCTCTTGCGCTGTTGAGGAAACCCACGCGGCTTCGTCATATTCGTTTTCTGCAAAGTAGCGGACTATTCGTTCACCATCGCCAGCAGATGTCCACAGATCTTTCGGACGTCTTCCAACATTCTGCGAGATGACCGCATTGGCGGCAGTAAGAATTGTTTGTGTACTGCGATAGTTCTGCGCGAGCACCACAACTGTTGCTTCGCCGAATGCGCTTTCAAACTGATCAATGTTGCGCAAGTCGGCACCACGAAACTTGTAAATGCTCTGGTCGCTGTCGCCCACCACACACACGTTGTGATGCAAAGCACCCAACATCAGAACAATGCGGTTCTGTGCTTGGTTCGTGTCCTGATATTCGTCAATGAGAATGTGCTGAAAACGTTCCTGATACTGACGTAACACTTCGGGGTGTGCTTCGAAAAGACGAACAACATTGACTAATAAGTCATCGAAGTCCATTGCTCCGGCACGAATGAGACGCGCTTGGTACTCGCGATAGATCTCGGCATTACGCCGCGCAGAGATATGTTCAGCGGTATCAAAAGCAACAGCCGGTGTAATCAATTCGTTTTTCCACAAACTGATTTTTGATTGGGCCGCGTTGGCCGGAAACTTCTTGGCATCAAGGCCCATGTCGCGAATGACATAACCGACAAGACGCTTTGAATCTTGCGAATCATAAATTGTGAACTGCTTCGGGTAACCAATCAATTCAGCGTGTTGGCGCAACATGCGAACACATGCCTTATGAAATGTGGTGACCCACATTGATCGCGCAGTTGGGCCCACCAAGTCAGCGACGCGGTGTCGCATTTCTTCAGCAGCTTTATTGGTAAACGTGATGGCCAAAATTGCGTAGGGCGATGTGCCTTGCGAAATCAGCCATGCGATGCGCTGCGTGAGAACACGAGTTTTGCCAGAGCCAGCACCAGCAACAACAAGCAGTGGGCCACCTGGGTGGTACACAGCCTCTTGTTGGTCAGGGTTCAGCGGCGTGCTGTTACCTGAAGAGCTAAATAGTTGATCTGACATGGTTCCGCCATCTTACGAGCGGACTGTGTCGGCGCGAAGAATGTGGTGTTATGCGCGAGCGTTGACCACGAATGGCAAGGTACGAGGTCCTCGTACTTGACCCGTGCTCCACGTGACCATTTCGTTTGCATCGACTGAGAAGTCTGGGAAGCGCTGAAGGAACACTTCAACTGCAACATTCATTTCCAAACGAGCAAGGTTTGAACCAAGGCAACGATGAATACCAAGGCCAAAGGCGGCATGGCGGTTCTCTTCGCGATCGATTACAACTTCATGGGCGTTTGCAAATTGCTTGTCGTCACGGTTTGCAGCAGGGAAAGGAAGAAGAACCCAGTCTTCTTTCTTCATCTGTACACCGTGGAACTCCATGTCTTCTTTCACAACGCGTGCCATGGTGACAGGCGCATATGCACGAAGGAATTCTTCAACAGCTGTAGGAATCATGTCTGGGTTTTCTACCAAACGACGACGGTCTACTGAGTTGGTTGCAAGGTGCCACAACGATGAACCGATACCGCTCCATGTTGTGTCGATGCCAGCAATGAGCAACAGAATGACTGTTCCGACTGCATGCTCAAGCGACAACTTCTCACCGAAAATTTCAGCGTTCAACAAGAACGAAATGAGATCTTCGCGAGGGTTCTCCTTGTGGTCATTCACGTGATACGCAAGGTATTCATTGAATTCCATAAACTTTTGCATGCGCTCTTCTGTGCGCTCTTCACCAATACCGCTAAGTACAAGGTTGACCCAACCGCGGAACCTGTCACCATCTTCAACTGGCAAACCAAGCATGCGCGCAATAACCATTACTGGAATGTGCTGTGAGTACTGCAATGCAGCATCGATGTGATCTGCGTCGCCCATGTCATCGATGAGCTTGTTGCAAATTTCGATGACTTCGTCACGCCAAGGATCAATCATCTTTGGAGAGAACGCGGGAAGCAACAAACGTCGAGCTTCGTTGTGGAATGGAGGGTCAGAAGAGATCGGCGGTACAGGCCCAATAGGTGCACCGATGCGATCAGGTACTTCACTTGGCTTCAGCTGACCAACAACTGGTCCTTCACTTGAGAAGTGATCTGTGTCGTACGCAATTGAATGCACCATCTCATGGGTGAGTGGCAACCATGTGCCGCCATAACGCTCTGTGTGAGCAATTGGGCAACCAGAGTTTTTGAGGTCATCCCAAATTTTGTGCTGGTTCGCTGCATACGCAGGTGAACCGTGGTCGAAGTCTGTCGCCCAGTCGGTGACGGGGCCGTAAACGGTTTCACTCATGGCTATTCCTCGATTGAGATTGCAAATTCGGGACAGTTAGCAAGCGCAAGGCGTGCTTTATCTTCCAGGCCGGCAGGAACGACACCGTCATTTAGTTCGAAAGCGTTGCCGTAGTCATCAACATCGAATAGTTCGGGAGCTAAGGCATAACAACGGTTATGTCCTTGGCATTTGGAGGGGTCTACGTGTACGCGCATCCCTTAATACTAGGCAGTAAGGCAACCCAAATATCGTGCCGAGCCCTAGTTCTTATGATCGGGCAAGAATCCGAAGCGGCAATTTACGCGGCCCTCTGACCTGACCAAGACTCCACTTCACTTCTTCTTTGGTGTCCTGTTCGAAATCCGGGAACCGCTCGAGGAAGACTTCAACAGCCACATTCAACTCAAGTCGCGCCAGGTTCGAACCGATGCAACGGTGAATTCCAAGGCCAAATGCCGTGTGCCGATTGATTTCACGATCAATATCCACTGTGTCAGCGTTCGGAAACTCTTTTTCATCGCGGTTTGCAGCGGGGAATGGAAGAAGGACCCAATCCTCTTTCTTCATGTGCACACCATGGAACTCCATGTCTTCAGTGACAAGACGCGCCATAGTGACGGGAGCATACGCACGTAGGAACTCTTCAATTGCCTGGGGAATCATCGATGGATTCTCAACAAGACGACGACGGTCAACTGAATTACTTGCCAAATGCAACAAAGAAGAGCCGAGTGCACTCCACGTTGTATCGATGCCGGCAATTAAAGCAAGTGCAACAGTTCCAAATACGTGTTCACGCGACAACTTCTCGCCTTCCATCTCAGCATTCAGCAGATACGAAATGAGATCATCACCTGGATTTTCAATTCGCTGATCAATGTGCTTGTTGATGTAGTCAGCGAGAGCCAACTGATCAATTTCACGTTGTTCACGAGATTCACCAACGTCTTCAAGTGCAGAACGAATCCAAACCCGGAATTGATCTGCATCTGCAAGTGGGAACCCCAACAAATGCGCAACAACCATGACGGGAATATTCTGCGCGTATTCAACAGCACCATCGACAAATTCTTTGTCTCCCATGTCATCAATAAGTTTGTGGCAGAACTCTCTGATCACACTGTTCAGAGGATCAATTTTCTTTGGTGCGAATATAGGCAGCAACAAGTGACGTGCTCCGGCATGAAATGGAGGATCACTTGAGATTGGTGGGACTCCGCCAACTGGCGCAGGAATCGCATCAGGAATTTCACTTGGCTTCAATTGACCAACAACTGGGCTACGGCTGGAGAAATGTGTGGTGTCGTATGAAATCTCGTGAACCATTTCATATGTCAGTGGCAACCACGCACCGCCATAACGATCTGTGTGAGCAATGGGGCAACCAGATGTTTTCAAGTCATCCCAAATTTTATGAATGTTTTTGTTGTACTCCGGGTCAGCATGATCGAAATCAGTTGCCCAGTTTGTTGCAGGTCCGTATACAGATGTCATGTTTCTATTCCTCTATTGTTATTGCGAATTCAGGGCAGTTGGCTACAGCCAATCGAGCCTTTTCTTCCAGTGCGACCGGCACAGCGCCGTTGTTCAATTCGAAAGCTTGCCCGTAGTCATCAACATCAAATATTTCTGGGGCTAATGCATAACAACGGTTATGTCCTTGGCATTTCTTGGCATCAACATGTACTCGCATAACTTCATCGTATGCACACCGTGCAAGACTTGTATAGATGAGTGCGAATGATTTTTTATTACTGCTACCCCCGACAGAAGGTAAAGCATTGGATGGTAAACCAAACATTAGGTGGTCCTATGACGCAGGAATTTTTGGTGATGCACTTGCAACGCAACGTGCGCTTGTAGTTGCGCAATTACGAAAAGAAAAAGGTGGCGCACAAAAACTTCTCGGTGTCAGTGGGGCGCACCTAACTCGTGCGCAATCTTCCAACATGCAATTAGTTGGTGCACCGTGTCTTCCTGCATGGCAGCGATACACCGGAGTTGTGTGGGATCACTTAGATCTTGCATCTCTCACAGCAACGCAGCGCAACGCATTCGTAAAACGCATCATTGTTCCGTCTGGGCTGCTTGGTCTTGTCCGTGCAGATGATCAGGTCCCCGATTACCGATTGAAAATGGGTGCACGTCTCGCGCCATTTGGCACGATGTCGAAATTCTGGAATGAAGCAATCACTGACGCACTGGTGGCAGTTGCAAAAAAGAAGGCTGTTGTTGACTTGTTGCCGAATGAACATCGAGCTGCCATCAATTGGAATTCGCTTGACAACGTTGTTCGCGTTGACCTCGTGTCACATTCTGGAGCCGTGGTCGGTGGCCATAACGCCAAGGCAGCAAAGGGATTACTGGCCCGCCATCTTCTGGTGTCGACCAACGCAGATGTACGACGTACCGTGGCGTCATTCAAACATCCTGAATATTCAGCAAAGGTATCGACATGACAGATCTTTTCTCATTAGAGGGCAAGAACGCCATCATCACTGGTGGTAGCCGCGGCCTTGGTCGCGAGATGGCTTTGGCATTCGCAGAGCGCGGGGCAAACATTGTTATTGCAAGTCGCAAAGTTGAGAACTGTGAGACAGTTGCAAACGAAGTTCGTGCATTGGGTCGACGTGCACTAGCCATCGGCTATCACGCAGCATCATGGTCTGATGCGGAGATGTTGGCAACAACTGCCATTGCCGAGTTCGGACACATTGACATTCTTGTTAACAATGCAGGTATGTCACCGTTGTATTCATCGCTTGTGGAAGTCACAGAAGATTTGTACGACAAAGTTCTCGGCGTGAACCTAAAGGGGCCATTCCGTTTATCCGCACTCATTGGCACCCACATGACTACAAAGAATGCAGATGGCACCGTACGTGGTGGTTCCATTATCAATGTCTCTTCTATTGCAAGCCAACGACCATCGCCTAATGAAGTGATCTATGGGGCTGCAAAGGCTGCTGTAAACAACTTGACCATGGGGCTTGCACGCACCTATGCACCGCACGTGCGTGTGAACTGCATTGTTCCTGGGCCATTCTTAACGGATATCTCAAAGGCATGGGATATGGAACGTTTCAACAAGGCCGCCAAAACCGGTTACATGTTGCAGCGTGGTGGAGAACCACGTGAAATTGTTGGCGCTGCCCTGTACTTGGCTAGTGACGCAAGTAGCTACACAACAGGAACCTTGCTTCCCGTTGACGGTGGCCCGCAATAACTACTTCAGTTTTTCGCTGAAGAATGCAAGCACTCGTTGCACGCTGTCTTCATCGCGCTGTTCTGTAAGAACACTGTGGTCTTTCGGCGACTGTGACGGAATCTCAACTGCGATGAAGGCATCGCCAATGAGTTTGCGCAATGAAGCGAACCTGTCGCCCACCAATTTGTCTTGCGTGAATCGCAACCCAAGCACTTGGCAACCCTCTGCTGCACGCTGTGTAATAACTGCTGCATCATCAGGTGACAAGTTGAGATCTGCACCACGAGCTTTACCAACAGCAAAAGGCAAAGACGGCTGTGACAGTACTGGGGCAACCATAATGTCGTCCACCATCATGCCGAGTGCGAAGCCACCCGAGAAACACATACCAACTGCGCCAACACCTTTGCCGCCAATTTCATTGTGAAGCGCCCGCGCTAACGCACGTAACCACGAAATAACTGGTGAAGTTTTTTGTAAGGCCAAGGTAGTGAACTCTTTAGAAATGCACACTTTCAACATTGACGACGCCAGGTATTTTCCCTCTACCTTGCGGCCTGGAGTTCCTACTAAATCAGGCATGACAACTGTGAACCCAGCATTCACTACATCGTTAGCGAAATGCTCGACTGCTGGGGTGATGCCTGGAATTTCGTGAACAACAATGACAACTGGACCAGTCCCCTTGCGGTACGTATCACGTGTCAACGATGCAGAGGTGAAAGAACCCTTTATCCAACCTTCTAAAGCAGCCATGTCTACTTCCCTGTTAATGCTGCGAGCGCAGCTTCCGCCAAAGTTTCTGTCCCGAGTTTCATCGGTTCAAGATCAATATCTTGGTCGCCCATGGCGCCATGCAAATATCGCGCGTATACGCCTTCAGAAATAACTGCCAAACGGAAACTAGAAAACGCTTTGTAGTACCCGACGTTTGAAACATCACGGCCAGTTCGTGTTGCATACCGTTGAACCAAATGGTCAAACGTGCACGAACCGGGATGTCCCGACGGATCGTTATGACGCAACATTGGTTGGCCAGGATCAGTCCAGTAGATGCCGACATACCCGAGATCAGCCAATGGGTCACCAAGCGTGCACAATTCCCAGTCGAGTACAGCAGCAATCTTTCCTGTTGAAATATCAGTTAGGCAGTTTCCAAATCGGTAATCACCATGAGCGATTGAAACGCCGTGTTGTACTGGAATGTTTTCAGCCAACAAACGTGCCACTTCTTCCACTGCAGGAAGCTCACGTGTTTTTGAATTAGCCCACTGTGTGCTCCAGCGCTTCACCTGACGCTCAACGTAGCCTTCACGTTTCGCTAGGTCACCAAGTCCGACGGCATCAATATCAACTGCGTGCAAATCAGCCAATACATCAATGAGATTTTCGGCTGCCGTAGTACGCAATGCTTCGGGCAATAACAGGCCTTTATCTGGGCTATCAAGTACGACACCACCAACAAATGCCATCACATAGAACGGCGCACCATTGACTTCTTCATCTGTACACACACCGAGCGTGCGTGGCACTGGCACATTGGTCTTTCCAACTGCGGAAATGATGCGATGCTCGCGTGCCATGTCATGAGCCGTTGCCAACACATGGCCCATTGGCGGACGACGCAGAACTAACTGCATTCCATTTGCGTCGGTAACTCGGAAAGTGATGTTGCTTCGTCCACCAGCAATCAGTTCGTATGTATACGGACCCTGCGCACCTTCGATATTGGCGTTCAGCCACGCTTCTACTTTGACTTCATCGATCCCCTGCATGGAGATAGACCGTATCGCTTATCAACCAGGGCGAGCGACGCCAACAACCTTCCACCAGCGAATTGGCCCAATCTTTACAACGTCTCCGGTTCGTGGTGCATGCACCATTGTTCCGTTACCGAGGTAAATGCCAACGTGGTGAATGGGAGTGCCTGTGAAAATGAGGTCGCCAGGCATTGCTAGTTCCTTTGGAATTCGAGGCAATGAATTGAACTGAGCACGCGAATTTCGTTTCAGACCAACGCCAGCCTTACCCCACGCATATGTGGTGAGACCCGAACAATCGAATGCCTTACCCGGAGAATTCATGCCATACCGATACGGAACTCCGAGTTGTGACAATGCAGCCTTGATAGCTGATTGACTACGTGCCGAAACCTTCGGGATATTGCCGTACTTCTTTTGAATTGATGCGTACTTGCTACTGAACCCTGCGGCTTCTCGCTGGGCATCAGTGAGAGCCTGTGCCTCACGACGATTACGTTCCTCACGTAGCAAATCAACAAGGTCACCTTGAACTGTTGATTGCAACTCTTCATAACGTGCAGCAAGTGCCTCTGCTGCGCCTAAACGCTTGTTTGCAACTTCACCAATACTCACTGCTTGTTTACGCTTCTTTTCTAAAGCCGCTTTTTTCTTCAAGAGTGATGTCGCTGTTGCATCAAGCGAGTCTGTTGTCAGTGAACCTTGGTTCATCGCAATTGATAACAGCTGGCTGCGCTGCAGTGAATCTTGTACCCCACCAGACGACGCGAAAAGATTTGTCAAAGTTGAATTGCGGCCACCATGCATGAACTGTGTAACTGCCGACATGTACAACGTGCCTCGCATTTGCGAAAGTTGAGCTTCTGCTGCTGCCACGTCTGCCTGAGCTCTATCAATCTCTACGGCAAGGTCAGCTTGGTCGGTCAATGACTGGGCGTAGTCTTCGCCGAGGGCGTCCATCTGCTCTGCGAGGTTGTCCAACTGATCTGCAATATTGGCCGCCTGGCGGCGTTTTTCGTCGAGGGAGTCGGCAGAGGCAACCGGCGGAGAAATAACCGTGCCTCCCAAGATGCCAACGGCAAGAAGTGAGACCAGTACGGACCGAAAGGGTCCCCGGTGGTGACGGGTCGAAAACATGACCCTGTCAGGCTACTTGGGTGGCGTTATGGCCTGACGGCGCCCTCTCAGAGCCTTACAGGGGTGGATTTGAGCCCCTTAGGGCTATTCCCACTCAATCGTGCCAGGCGGTTTCGAGGTGACGTCATAGACCACCCTGTTGATGCCGGGCACCTCATTGATGATGCGGCTCGACATCTTTTCCAAGAGGTCATACGGCAGCCGAGCCCAGTCTGCGGTCATGGCGTCGTCGCTGGTAACGGCCCGAATAATGATGGGGCGACCATAGGTGCGCTCGTCGCCCATGACTCCGACACTGCGAATATCGGCCAGCACCGCAAAGGCCTGCCAGATTTCCCGCTCAAGACCAGCGGCCTTAATTTCATGACGCACAATTTCGTCTGCATGTTGCAAGGTTGCCACTTTGTCTGGCGTTACTTCACCAATGATTCGTACGCCGAGGCCGGGACCAGGAAATGGCTGACGCCACACAATGTCGTCACTGAGCCCGACTTCAACACCAACTTTGCGCACTTCATCTTTAAACAACGCGCGCAGCGGTTCACACAGCTCCAGTGTCATATCGTCAGGTAGACCACCAACGTTGTGATGACTCTTGATTACTGCCGCAGTTCCGTCGTGCCCACCACTTTCAACAATGTCTGGATACAACGTTCCTTGCACCAAGAACTTTGCATCGGTGAGTCCACCAGTGTTCTCTTCAAAAATACGTACAAACAACTCTCCGATTGCTTTGCGCTTCGCTTCGGGTTCTGTAATTCCAGCAAGTGCAGCAAAGAACCTGTCACCAGCATCAATGTGAATCAACTCGATACCCATGCTCTTGCGAAATGTCTCAACAACTTGTTCACTCTCACCGCGACGCATTAGCCCAGTGTCTACATACACACACGTAAGTTGCGCACCAATAGCTTGATGCACAATTGCTGCAGCCACCGAGGAATCAACTCCACCTGACAAACCACAAATTGCCCGTTCGGTTCCGACTTGCGCGCGAATTGCTTCAATCTGATCCTGCACAATGCTTGCCATTGTCCAATCTTGTTTACATTGCGCAATGTCCACCAAGAATCGAACCAACAGATCTTGACCACTAGTCGTGTGCACAACTTCAGGGTGATATTGCACTCCATAGATCCGACGCGCATCATCTTCAATCACAGCATTCGGAGCATCGGGCGTAGCCGCTGTTCCCACGAAACCGCCAGGTGCTTCACTAACGAAATCGAAATGGCTCATCCAAACGTCGTGCACTTGCGGTGTTGAATCACCAAGGAGTTTCGAAGTTGCAGAATTACGCGTCAGAGTGGCACGGCCATATTCACCACGACCACCACGAGCAACAACACCACCTAGTTGTTGAGCCACCAACTGGCAGCCGTAACAGATACCAAGAATCGGAATTCCCAATTCATAAATCGCAGGGTCGAGCAACGGTGCACCATCGACATGCACGCTCTTTGGGCCACCCGACAGAATGATTGCTTTCGGCGCTTTGGCCGTTACTTCTGCTGCCGAAATACGGTGCGGAACGATTTCTGAGTACACCCGAGCCTCACGTACCCGACGCGCAATGAGTTGGGCATATTGGGCACCAAAGTCAACAACGAGCACTACATCATGCTGGGCGGGATGTGACTTTGTACTCATAGCGTTGTAAACACTAGTTGGCGTGAGACGATAGTCCCATGCCCCGTTTTGCCCCTATCGCCTGTGCCGTTCTTCTCACGCTTGCACCATTCGGACTCTCTGCAGTCAACGCAGCAGATACTCCGACTGACTCAACTGTTGCTGCTGGTGAAGTGACAGACACAACGTATGTTTATGACTTAGTAAATGAGCCCTCGGAATGCATTAACTCAAACCCACGCCCAGATTGTGGCAAAAAGCCACAAAGTTCAGGCGATCGCGGAGGTTGGATGCAATACACCGTATTCCTTGTGATGCTTGCTGGCGTCGGTGTCGTTGGATCAGTCTTGATTCGCAATGTCATTCGCCGAGATCGAGCTATTGCCGAAAAGATGTCGCAGGGCGAATAATTCAGTTCTCGCTACAGAAAGCAACTGTACGAAAAATAAATTCGTCTGCTGCCTCCCACGGCACAAAATGACCGCAGTTCTCAATTCGAATTGGTCCGTCGTGAACGTCAAAAACCGTTGCAGCCATCAGATCAAAATCCGGATAAATCACGTGATCACTTGTTCCAAACAGAATCAGTGTTGGCGTCACTAGATTTCTGCCATACAGAGGTTTCTCACTTCGTTTGGTTGCATCAAATGCAGATTCATAATTTGCAAAAGACGCCCGTAGTTTTTGTGCATCACGAAATGGTTCCACATGCCATGCAATGTCATCGGCACTGAATGCACCAGGGTGCGCCCACAGTCTGGTTGAGTAAAACTCTGAGATATACGCAGTACGTTTCTCATCCGTGTTCAATTCAGAAGCAAGTGCATCTGCATCAGTGCCCTGCCGAATGAAATAGTCCATCACCTCAACGGGCGGACGAGTCCGCATGCCAGCCATCCGTTCCTTATCCATTGGAAGTGGTGAGTTGAACAGCACCATGCGTTCCACTCGATGCGGATTCCGCAACGCCATCTCTTGAATTACCGGACCACCTAAGTCACCGCCAACAAGAACAACAGATTCGTATCCGAGATGCTCAAACACCAACGATTCAATATCGCGTGCGTGTGACACCACGTCGTAAAAACCATCTGCAGCTACACCTGATTCACCAAACCCACGCAGGTCTGGCACCACTACGTCGAAACCGGCACCACGCAAGGGCTCAACTACACGAGAAAAAATGCGCTTTGACTCTGGCCAGCCGTGTACGCACACCAAAACTTTATGTGCGCCTTCAGAACGCTCGTGCCAATATGCAATGTCAACGTTGTTCACCAATGCATGGTGAGTTGTAAAAGTCATATGGCGAACAATACGCCACGAACCTGCTTAGTTATCGCGCGAAGAAACGAAATAGAACTCAAGGGCCGACAACATTTCTGTGTATCGAGCCTCTGACTGTTCTGCTCGCGAAGTTTCCCACCACGTAATGCGCATTGCGAGAACTGTGAGGAACGCCAAAATTGCTGCGTCGGTAAGAGCCACATGGCTTAATTTCCACACACCAGCAAATGACTTCCCTGGGTTCTGGTTCCAGAACCACAAAAAGTTGGCACTTGCTTGCTGGTTCTGCAGATACAGCGCAAACGGGCCAATGACCTGCGAAAGCGCGAGCCATGTCAACAGAATTGGCAAGAACATTGCTCCGGCACGTACTACCAACAACAAGCGAGGGGTCTCGCTCTTGAATGGCAAAATCTGTTCAACATTGACCTTTGACCACTCACGTGTCTTTTCGTTGTTGCGTAGGTCTTCAACGAACTGTCGGGCGCTAGCTCCGAGTGATGTCGTTTGTTTTGAAGTTGTTAGCCAATTGTCAACTGCTGTGACTGCATCAGCATGGGCGTGAGGTGAATGAGGCATATAGCTCCTTAACGGGTGCAGTCTTCAGTGAGGTCTGGACCATTGAACAATAAATAGACAACAAGCAAGAACGAACCAGCACCACCGACATCAGACGAGGTTCCATTGACAGTGACGTTCTGGGCACCACCTGTACGCATTTCTACTTGTTGAAACGGTGGCACTGCCGCACGAAGTGTGGCGCGTAGGTTTTGTGCTCGCCTGTCACCGGCACCTGCAGTTTCGCTACCAGAAAATCCGCCAAAGACAATAACTAGTCCCGGCTTAGCGCTCTCGCCACTCCATCCGCGCTTACTAATTTCACTAGTAATGGCTGCTTCAATTTGAGCACCACCATTTGTACGCGACAAATTATTTGGCACTCTCACAGGAAATTCCGCACAGCTCAATTGAAACGTGGCAGGCGCAGTAGTAGAGGCAGCACCAGATGGAGACGACGATGTAATTACTGCAGAGCCAAGACCAACAATCATGAGTGCCAAGAACAAGTCGGCATAGATCCAGCCAGCACCATCTTCACCCGAACTTGATTGACGACGCCGTCTCCTAAACATGTGCAGTCTTTTTACTCAGTAGATTTGCACCAATCATGAAGTGCATATCGTACACGAACCCATCAGAAATCTTGAACTCCTTCACCAATCTCCCGATTGGCCATCAACAACCTATGTCGAGAATTAGGGTGGAACAGTGCCAACGAAGAAACCAGTAGTGAAGAAGGAAGCCCCAGCACGCCGGTCTCCAATCACTCGAACTGAAGGCGAACGTCGGCTTATCGAAGCTGCAGCAAACTTGATTCAACACAAGCCATTCTCAGAAGTGAGTCTTCGAGAAATCTCACTTCTTGCTGACGTGAATCACCGATTTGTGCACACCTGGTTTGGCGGCAAGAACGAACTTCTATTGGCCGTTGTGCGACAAAAAGTACTCGACCTTGTAGACGCGGTACCCCGCGCTGAATCCGGAACGCCTGCTATTAACTTCTTTGACCCAGAGGTTGTCTCTATGGTGCGACTCATGATTTGGCTTGACCTTGAAGGCGTCAACACTGGTGAGCTATTTCCCAATACGCCACTCGTGGATGCATTGACCGCCCGTTATGTAGAAGTGGAAAAAATCGATCCTGCTATCGCCAGACAAGCAGCTACTCAAGCTATTTCTCTAGGTCTTGCTGGCGGCACTTTCGGATCACTAATCGGGCTCTCCGACATGAGTTCAGTCGTGCCCGTTATGCAGCTGTGGCGCCACATTGTCGGGTTGTTAGCCGAACACCCACCTAAATAGTTCGAAGACAGAATTCGATCTAGTTATTGCGCAGTTGCTTCTTTCTTGCGTCGGCGTGAGATAGCTGGCAAGAACAATCCAAAGAGCATTGCACAGAAGATGGGCACCGCAATCAGCAATCGAGTCATGGCTGAGCCAGAGTCTGATGTTGCATACGAAAAGCCAAGTGCAACAACAGACGTTTGCCCATCAGACTTTTTGCTTTCAAGCACAAGGCGATGATTACCAACTTCAAGTCCTGAAGGCAGATCAAATGCCCCAGAGATAGTTCCATCTACTGAAGTTTTGATTACACCCAATTGAGTTGGTGAGGAATACACCCACACCGCAACATCACGATCCGCTTCAAATCCGGTTGCACTTAACACCAACCGTTCAGTCCTTCTCACAACTAGATTTCCATTTGCATCAAGTGCAACACGCTTGCCTTTTGATGTGAGACCAGCGAGTGTGGTCGACATTGTTCCAGCTGTAGCTGTGATCTGGTTCTCTGCTCGCGAAATCGTTGTTTTGACAGCACGACCATCTGTCAATACAGATGCTTCTCCTGGCGCAACTGCCGGAGCATCAGGCGCAACGCCTACGGGAGCACCTGCAATGGTGGTTACCACCGGCGGAACAGTTGTTGTTGTTATTGATGTTCTTGGTTTTTGAGTTTTTACAACTTGCATAGGGGCCAGAACTGTTGTTGTTGGCCCACTAGTTGGAGCAATCGTTTCAACAGATACTTGCCCTTGCGCCACTGTTCCCGCAGGAGCCGTCGCAATCGTTGTAGTCGTTACTGCAGCACTTACCGCAACTGTTGTTGTAGTTACGGATTTAGGAGCAGTAGTTGTCGTTGTTGTCGTACTACCCACAACAGTTGTTGTCGTCGTATTCGCCGGAACGGTCGCAGTCGTAGGCGCAACAGTTGTTGTGGTGGTCAGTGGCCCAATTCCTACAATCTCTTGAGGAGTGGTGATATTGAAATAGTTCGCCAATGCGAATGTTCCATTTCCAAGAGCCCCATACGTATTGTCGCCCCAACACTTGGCTGCGCCATTTTTCACAGCACATGCCAAATTGCGTGACAAAGTGACAGCGGAAACGCCCGAGGAGAATCCGATTACAGACACGGGCGTCAACGATGAAGTGGTAGTTCCATCACCCAGCTGGCCACTTGAATTTGTACCCCAACATTTCAGTGCTTCATTGACAATCGCACAGGATAAGTTTTCTCCGGCCGTGATTGCTGTAACCCCACTTGTTAGTCCGGCGACCTGCACGGGTGAAGTGGAACTAGTTCTGGTGCCATCACCCAATTGACCCGAATCATTGCCTCCCCAGCACATGGCCGAACCAGACACCACGGCACAAGAATGATCAGCCCCGGCCGAGATTGCAGTTACTCCAGCAGTAAGGCCAATTACCTGTTGTGGAGTTTTAGCGTTATCCGTGGAACCAATCCCTAGTTTTCCAGCTTCTCCCCAACCCCAGCATCGTGCAGCTGCAGATACAACGGCACACACGTGGCTACGGCTTCCTGACGAAATGGATGTCACCCCAGTGGTGAGACCAACAACTTGTTGCGGGGCCAATTGACTAGTCGTGGAATCAATTCCCAATTGCCCGTAATCATTGCTCCCCCAACACTTCATCCCCCCGGCAATCAGCACACACACGCTTGTATAAACGGATATCGCGCTTACATTCGTCAAAGAATGCATCACTGCAGGTGACGATGATCGGAAAGACCCCGCCATGCCCCAGCATTGTGCAGTTCCTAACACAACAGCACACGTGAATCCGTCTACTGCTGTTACTCCAGCAGTAAGACCCACAACTTGTTGTGGAGTATGGGCATCACTTGTGGAACCATTACCTAACTGGCCATCAGCGTTGTACCCCCAACACTTCAGGCTTCCAGACTGAACAGCACACACATGAGGTTCGCCGTATTGAGCAGCCGCAATTGCGGTCACACCAGACGTCAAACCCACTACTTGTGTTGCTGCAAATGCAGTTGGTCCTGCTTGCCTGTTTGAGTTATCACCCCAACACTTCAACGCTGATGCATTAACAGCACATGCATGTGATGCCCCCAGAGAGATAGCTGCGACACCAGACGTCAAACCAGAAACAGAAACCGGGATTTGCGATGCAGTAGTTGAAGCATTACCCAACTGACCACTCCTATTAGCACCCCAACACTTCGCACCACCAGAAACAACAGCACACGAAAAACCTGAGCTACTCATGAATGATGCACTCCCCGCCACTGAAATCGCAGTCACACCAGACGTCAAACCAGAAA
>CAIZMV010000113.1 GCA_903934195.1 uncultured Acidimicrobiaceae bacterium
GCTACCGACAAAGTGCGCTTTGTTGGTGAACCAGTTGTAGCCATTGTCAGCGAAACCCGCGAAGAGGGCGAAGACGCAATCGATGCAGTCATCATTGACTACGACGTGCTTCCTGCACTTATTGATCTTGAAGAAGCAATGTCCAGCACAACCTTGTTGTACGAGGCATGCGGAAGCAACGTTGTTTTCGACTCAATGGTTCTTGGTCTGCCAGACAACACCGGTGATGCATATTTCGCTGACTGTGAAGTTGTGGCCAAAGGCCGCTTCATCAACCAGCGCGTTGCACCATGCCCACTCGAAGTTCGTGGTGCTGCTGCAGCCTGGGGTAAAGATGGCCGACTGACACAATGGCTCTCAACTCAGCACGCACAAGGTGCAGTTGCACCACTTGCTGCTACAAACGGCGTTGACCCAAGCATGGTTCATGTGAAGACACCAGATGTTGGTGGCGGTTTCGGTGCAAAAATCGGTGCATACCCTGAAGAACTCTTGTTGGGCGTCATTGCAAAGCGCGTTGGTACACCAGTTCGCTGGCGTGAAACTCGCAGCGAGTCAATGGTTGGCCTTGGTCATGGTCGTGCGCAATTGCAGTACGTCACCATTGGTGGCAAGCGCGACGGCACAGTTACTCACTACCAATTCTGGGCTATTCAAGACTCAGGTTCATGGGTTGACATGGGAACCATCCTTGCGCCATTCATGACACGTCCAATGTCGTCTGGTGTGTACGCCATCCCGAACATCGAATGCCGCACAACATCAGTTGTTACAAACACAACACCAACAGTTGCGTACCGTGGTGCTGGCCGACCAGAGGCAACAGCAGCCATCGAACGCGCAATGGATATCTTCGCTCTTGAAGTTGGCATGGATGCGGTTGAAGTTCGTCGCAAGAACCTCATTCCGAAGTTCCTCACACCGCACACAACAGTTATTGGTCAGACCTACGACGTTGGTGACTACGAAACCTCATTAAACAAGGTACTTGAAGCTGCTGATTACAAAGGTTGGCGTGCAAAGCAGAAAGCAGCTCGCGATAGCGGTGCAGCAAAGCAAATCGGTATTGGCGTCAGTGTCTATGTTGAGATCACTGGTGGCGTTGGCAATGGTGAATCTGCAAAAGTCGAAATTCAAGACAACGGACACGCGCTCATTTACACCGGCACCTCGCCACACGGACAAGGTCACGCAACATCATGGGCAATGCTTGCCAATGAACAAACCGGTATCCCCATTGAAAACATTGAATTGGTATGGGGCGACACAGACCTTGTGCCAATCGGTACCGGAACAATGGGATCACGCTCATTGCAACAGGGCGGCAATGCTGTGTTCGCAGTTGCTGCCGAATTGGTGAACAAGGCAAAGTCAGTTGCTGCTCGTTTGCTTGAAGCAAGCGAAGAAGACATCGTTCTTGACAAAGACTCCGGAAGCTTCCATGTTGCAGGTACTCCAGCAGTTGCAAAGACATGGGCAGAACTTGCACTTGCTGAAAAGCAATCAGGCGGACTTGTCCATTCTGATGTCATCAACGTTGCTGGCGCTACGTTCCCATTCGGAGCTCACGTTGCAGTTGTTGAAGTTGACGTTGAAACGGGCAAAGTTACTCACATTGCTCACACAGCGTGTGACGATGCCGGAAAAGTACTGAACCCAATGTTGCTTGAAGGTCAAATTCACGGCGGCGTGGCACAAGGTGCCGCACAAGCGCTTCTTGAAGAAGTGTCATATGACCCAGATGGCAACCCCATCACATCAAACCTTGCTGATTATGCATTCATCTCGGCTGCAGAACTCCCAAGCGTCACTGTTGTACACATGGAGACACCAACTCCTATCAACTTGATTGGCGCAAAGGGAATCGGCGAATCGGGCACTATCGGAGCTACTCCGGCAGTGCAGTCAGCTGTTGTTGATGCTGTATCTCAATTCGGTGTCAAGCACATCGACATGCCAACCACCGCTGAAAAGGTGTGGGCTGCAATTCAGTCCGCACGATAACCAACTACTACTTACACAGAACTACACACAAAGGAAGCCACCATGAAGGTCACCATTACCGTCAACGGAACCACACACGAAAGTGATGTTGAACCACGCACCCTGCTCGTTCAGTACGTGCGCGAATCACTCGGCCTCACTGGCACCAACATTGGTTGCGACACCTCTAGTTGCGGCGCTTGCTCATTGCACCTCAATGGTGAATCAGTAAAGAGCTGCACCGTGCTTGCTGTTCAGGCAGACGGCGGCTCAGTCACAACTATTGAAGGACTCGCCAAAGACGGCGTCATGCACCCAATGCAGCAGGCATTCATGGAGAACCATGGTTTGCAGTGCGGTTATTGCACCCCTGGCATGGTTATGGCGGCTATTGGTCTTTTGAACGAGAACCCATCTCCGACAGAAGAGCAAGTTCGTATTGGTCTTGAAGGCAACCTGTGCCGCTGCACCGGTTATCACAACATCGTCAAGTCGGTGCTCGCATGCGCCAACAA
>CAIZMV010000114.1 GCA_903934195.1 uncultured Acidimicrobiaceae bacterium
ACAGCCGAAATCATCAAGTTGCAGCGGTTATCGCGCCGTATTGCTCGTAGTGTGCGTCATCCGGGCCATGGCATCCGCGCTATTGGCCGGGCTGTTCGTCGTACTATTGGCAAATGACCGTGCAGCTCACCGCCGAGCAAGTTCTCGACGAGCACTCTCAGGCATCAGTTCTCAGTGTTGACTTCTTTGACACGCTCATCACGCGGTCCGTGGCTCAGCCAACACATGTGTTTGCTGTGTTGGAACAGAACCTAATTTCATCGCATGGTGATTCCTGGAGAGGGTTTGCAGTTGCCCGAGTAGAAGCTGAACAGCGCGCACGACATGGTGCAGCAAGTGAGAATGAACATCGCGATATCACGCTTGATGAAATAGGGCTACACCTAGCAAGTCAATTGGATTTAAACGTTTCAGATCGTGACATGGTGACGGCTCTTGAAAAGGAAACCGAATTACGACTTGTGCAGGCTGTGCCATTTGGTGTTGAAATTACTGAGTTAGCCAGAACGCGGGGAATGCGTGTGGTGGTAGTGAGCGACAACTACATGCCTGCGACACATTTGTTGCAGATGGCGCATCGAGCAGGGTATTCATGGATCACTGAAGACGATGTTTTCGTTAGTTCTGAACACGGAGGCATGAAACACAATGGCATGTTGTGGCCGGCAGTGCTTTCCACTCTGAACGTGCCGACCCAATCAATTCTGCATGTCGGCGATGATGCGCACGCAGATGGTGAAGTGCCAAAGTCTCTTGGAATTACGTCACATGTTCGCGACTCGATGCGTGCATCTCATCGAGACATGATCAATACGACGCCCGCTGTGTTGCCACTCTCCAGAATTGAAGCCCAATATCGCGATTCGATGGATGAAACACAATGGGATGTTGCAGAGGTCATCGGTGGTGGGATGGTTGCCATGATTGTGGCGGCACAAGTTATTGATGCACACTTCGTCGTTGGTCAACGGTCAGTCGCCGGTGTTCATTTTGCAGCCAGAGACGGATACTTGGCTCACAAGGTCTGGAACACATTGCGGTCTCGCGGCTGGGAAATACCTGAGGCTACGTACACGGCATTCTCGCGGTCGGTTGTATGGCGTGCATGCCTTTCCGAGTTGACACGAGACAACGTTGGTCGCTTTGTCGGCGATGATGAAGTTCTGACAGTGGCTCGTCTGGAACGTCGTGTTGGGTGTGTATTGAAATCTGACTTGAACCGCGACGTGCAGATAGATGCATCGACTGCTCGTGACATTGTTTTGGATAATGCAGAATCTGTTCTCTCTGCATCCAAGTCGTTACGCGCACGGCTGTTGACCTATTTGCGGTCTCACGAAATACTTATGGCTGGGCATCATGTTGTTGTCGACCTCGGGTGGACAGGCTCCACCATTGCAGATCTTGCTGAACTGGTTGCTTCTGAATCAGGAAATCTAGGTGTTCTTGAAGGTCGATTGACGGGTTTGTATTGGGATGCAACACCGCAACGCACGCGCATTGCAATGCACGGGTTCGCCATGGATGAATTTGGTTCTACTGATGACAATGTTCGGTTGCTCGGCGTCATCAAACTCTTGGAAGCGCTTGTGACTGCGCCACATGGTTCCGTTGTTGATTACGAAGAAGATGGCACGCCAGTATTTGTAGGGACTGCTCCAGAGTTGGAGGCATATGAGTACGTGATGCGAAAGGTGGGAGACGCTGCTGTACGTGGAGCACTTGCCATTCTTGATGGCACTCATCCATCGGGGATCACTGCAGCCGATATCACGAAGGAATCTGTGTGGGCAGCGATGATGCAGGTTGGTCATTCTCCTCGTACAGATGAAATTGATTTGTTATCACAGGTAAATCATGTGACGTCTATTGATCATGAAGGAAATGGAAGGCCGTTGATTGCAGTTGCTCCCGACGGCGCAACAAAAGTTTCCCTCGATGATCTCCCAGGGATGTACGACACGTTGATGCATAGGCATTGGATGCAAGGAAGCCTTCGAGCACTTGAGAACAATCAGGACTCGCGGTGGATTGCTGACGAGATATACAAATTGAACCCAATGACTTCGCCACGGTGGGTGCCATGATTATTGACCTGCAGTTGAATCAGGGTTCTGCGCCGTGGCCACTGTTGCGTGACGCTGGTATCGCGGCCGAAGAAGCAGGTTTCGGAACGTTATGGAACCTTGACCATTTCTCTGGGGCTGCATTCGGTTCTGATTCCATGATGGAGTGCTTTACGAGTCTGACAGCGTGGGCCACAACCACTTCATCGATTGGTCTTGGCACACTGGTAACAAACGTGATGAATCGTGAACCAGGGTTGTTGGCAAACATTGTTTCGTCTATTCAAGAGATCTCGGGTAATCGTCTGATACTCGGTATCGGTGCTGGAGCCGCACCGAATACCAACTTCAGTGCAGAGCAAGATGCCTTAGGTATTTCGTTGTTGCCAAAGATGGCGGATCGTCATAATCGACTGGTTGAAGTAG
>CAIZMV010000115.1 GCA_903934195.1 uncultured Acidimicrobiaceae bacterium
ATCTCAACGAGCACTCGAATGTTTGCTAATTCGCCTGTTTGGTCATGCGACATGGTGTTACCCACCTATTTGGCTCATCGACCTATTCGGCCGAATGAAATTCACTTGGTTGATTTGGTGTCCGGCCCACTTGGCTCCGACAGCAACTTGAATCAGTTCAGCAATTTCTTTGTCTGTTCCGCCATTGCGTAGCAGTGAGCGAATGTCAGATTCATCAGTGGCAAACAAACACGTACGGAATTGACCATCAGACGTGAGTCGCACGCGATCACAATCACCACAGAACGGATGAGTCACACTAGGAATCACGCCAACGGTTCCCTTGCCATCAAGGAAACGCCAACGGTCTGCTGGTGCTGCACCTCGAGCCGGCATAAGTTCGAGTGGGAACTCAGCTGCGATAGTGGCAACAATTTCATCTTGGCTAACAACCTTGTTGCGTTCCCATTCATTGGTGGCATCGAGCGGCATGAACTCGATAAAGCGCACTTCAACATTGTTGTCGCGGCCGTAACGAACCAAATCAAGAATTTCATCGTCATTTGCACCACGTTCAACAACTGCATTCACCTTCATTGGTGAGAACCCAGCTATTTGTGCTTCTGCAATTCCGGCAAGCACGTTATGAAGTTCATCACGGCGTGTCATGGCAAAGAATCGCTCTGGCTTCAAACTGTCAAGGCTCACGTTGATGCGGTCAAGGCCGGCGTTGCGCAGTTCAAGTGCAATGTTGCGAAGCGTTGCGCCATTTGTTGTGAGAGCAATGTCAGGCTTCGTGCCGTCTGGCAGGCGCAATGCTGCAAGCTTGGAAATCAGTTGCGGCAAATGCGCACGCACTGTTGGTTCGCCACCAGTCAGGCGCAGACTGTCAACGCCGAACGTCTCAACACAAATTCGAGCCACACGCTCGATTTCTTCGTAGGTCAGCACTTCAGAACGGTCTAGCCAGGTCATGCCTTCAGCTGGCATGCAATAGGTACAACGGAAATTGCAGCGGTCTGTGACAGAGATACGCAAGTCACGCACCACGCGCCCAAAGCTGTCAACAAGATCCATGGGGCAATCCTACGCAGTAATCAACTTGTGACTACTTGGCAGCCGTTGGCCCAGCATCAGCACCAAGGAATGTGACCATCACGTTGTCCCCTGCGACGAGCCCATTGCCGTCCGGAACCATCATCAGGGCATTAGCAACCGCAGTTGTAGCCAACTGATGGCTTCCCTGTTCGCTCTTACGGCTGACATGCACGCGGCCATCAGCACCCCATGATGCGTGCACACGATCGAAATGCACCTTGCCATCAGGATGACGACTCACTGCATCATCTGTAATTGCCAACACTTCTGGACGGTGAGCTGCTGCACCAAAACCCATTATGGTGCGTAACGCTGGTCGCGCAAGAAGTTCAAAACTCACTAACGACGACACAGGGTTTCCTGGCAAACCGAAAATCGGAATTGATACTCCAGCCGGATTCATCAGCGTTCCGAATGCAAACGGCTTCGCTGGCTTCATTGCAACTTGTACCCAGTTCATATCTGCAATGCGCGACAACACTGCCTTCACAATGTCGTAGTCACCCATGCTGACTCCGCCACTGGTTACAAGCGCATCACAACCACCAGTGCTCACAGCGCTACGCAATGCCGCTTCTAGTTCATCTTCATTGTCGCGAATAATGCCAAGGTCAATTGCTGTTGCGCCGGCTTCTTCCACAATGCGCACAAGCATGGTGCGGTTTGATTCACGAATCTGCCCAGCACCTAGTGGCGATCCATCATCAACTAGTTCATCACCAGTGGAGATGACTCCTACCTTCACGCGCGGGTACACCACTACGTGTGTTGCGTTGATGCTTGCCAACACGCCTTCAATCATCGGGGTCACGCGCATGCCAGCGGTAACTACCGTTGCACCCACTGCAACATCAGACCCAGCAGCACGAATTGCAGCACCAGCAGGAACTGATTTCAGAATTCTCACGCTGTCAGTGCCGACACGTTCGGTGTCTTCCACCATGACAACGCAGTCACAACCATCAGGAATTGGCGCGCCAGTCATAATGCGAATCGCAGTACCGGGTGTCACCGCAATTGTGGGTGC